>CAIXHI010000257.1 GCA_903919215.1 uncultured Acidimicrobiaceae bacterium | reverse complement strand
CAACGAGTTGGTGTTCGAGCGCGGTTTGCAAGTGATCCTCGGCGGCTTCCTCCCGTTATCCCCGCCGGCCACCTGACACGTCAGGCGTCAGCAACCGTCCAGACGGTGAGGTCGTCGTTGACCACCCGTCCGGTAAGCAGGGCGGGCGGTGCGTACAGACCGAAATGGGGGTGACGTACGAGTCGCCCCACTCGCCACCGCGTTCGGACCCCATCGCGAACACCTACCGAGGTGTTGCCGCAGCGGGGTCGACCACACCCAGCTGCCGCAGCAGAGTAGCGACGTCAGGGGAGTTGATCGACGAGCGCTGAGCGCAGCACCGACTCGGCAACGGTCACGGCTGCAGCCACCGGCGCCAGGTCGGCGATCAATGGTTTCGGCGGGGCGACGAGCGATGCCACCGTCTCAGGGCGCCACTGCAGATGACACATCGACTGGAAGCGCACCCAGTCGCGCGTCCGCCGCTGGCTGACCCCCACCAACTTGCCGACACGTTCGTTCGCACCGCCCATCAACTCGCCGGTGCCGACACCGGCCCAGCACACCGCCCCCGACCACTGCGAGCGCACCAGAGGGCCGCGGTGCACCACCGACGCGGCACCCTCGCCCAACGTCGCCAGCGAGCGTTGCCAGAGTTCGCCGACCCACACCATTGCGGCGCCCACATCGGCCGACCACAGCGGGTCGCCGGTGGGAATCACCAGATCGAGCCACACGAACTCACCAGGCATCAACAACACTGCTCCCCCGCCACTGCGTCGGCGCACGACCTCGACACCCAAGTCGACCGCAGCAACCGGGTCGAACGAATCGTCGGTCTGAGTGGAGCCGAGCACCAATGTCGGCCGCTGCACCGTGTGAAACGTCGCCGAGCGCTCAGCGACCGGATCTGCGGTGTGGAACGTGCCGGCATCGCCATGCGACTGCTCGACACGCCAGGGCTGCATGACCCTGAGCGTAGGCGGCTAACTGGCGCGTGCCAGGAACGGCTTCCATTGGTCGGGCACCGGGTTCACCGCAACCGTGATCCACGCCTGCTCTCGCGGCGCCCGCGGCGGCCGAGCCAGGTTCATCCCCGCCTCGGTCGGTGTGCGATCGCGCTTGCGCAGGTTGCACGGGCGGCACGCCGCCGCCAGGTTCTCCCATGTGTGCTGCCCACCCCGCGACCTGGGCACCACATGATCGAGCGAGTCGGCGAAACCGCCGCAGTACTGGCAGCAATAGTCGTCGCGGGCGAACAACGCCCGACGCGACATGGCGGTGCGGCGTGAATACGGCACCTTGACGACGTAGCGAAGGCGGATGACCGACGGGCTGGGCAGGCACAGACGGGCAGAGTGCAGCACATGGCCGTCGTCGGCGATGAGATCGGCCTTGTCGGCGATGACCAGACATGCGGCCCGGCGTGCGGGCACCACGGAGAGCGGCTCGTAGGTGGCGTTCAACACCAAGGCGCTCCGCATGCCGCGACCCCCTACCGACCGACTCGCGCGCGGGTGAAGTGGGTATCCGCAGCAGACTGCCGTATCCGCAACGGATCGGGCATCAGGCCGCCTGGTCGTGGTGCCGGCACCATGCGAGGTAGTTCAGCACATCTGCAGGCTCGACGCGGGCGTTCGCATCGCCGTACTGCGTGACCAGGCGGAACCTCAGGTAGGCAGCGCTCGGCACCGGGACGAACGGCCGATGCTTCCACCAGTCGGACGGTGTGGTGCGCCGCCACTGGCGCAGCGCGGTGAGCCACAACCGCGGCTGCCGCAGCACTGCAGCCGCGATGCGCAACAAGGTACCGACGCTCACTTCGGCTCTTTAGGCAATCCGAGGACCATCTCACCGATGATATTGCGTTGGATCTGGCTGGAGCCCGAATAAATGGTTCCCGCTCTGGCGTTGAAGAACGTCCCGACCCAGCTCCAACTGCTGTTCGGGGCACCTGCGTCGTCACATTGGAACGCGGTGGACGGCTTGCGGCCGACAGGAGTCATCGCCTCGGCCCCGAGAATGTCGACTGCCAGTTCGGTCACTTCCTTGTGGAACTCGCTCCAGTACAGCTTGCTGATGGCTCCGTCTGGACCGGGGTGATGACCGTGCAGGAACTGGGTCAATACCCGCAGCCCGTTCCAGCGCATGATCTGCACCTTGCCGTAGCAGGCAGCCAGCCGCTGCCGGAGACGCGGGTCGTCGGCGACGCCGCGCTCCTTGGCCAGGATCAGCAGGCGGTCCATCTCGGCTTGATACCGGATCGGGCCGGTGGCGGCAGCTTCGCCGCGCTCGTAGCCCAGCAGCGTCATCGCCACGGCCCAGCCGTTGTTCACCCCGCCGACGACGTCGCCCTTGGGTGCAGTGGCGTCGGTGTAGAAGACCTCGTTGAACTCGCTCTCACCGGAGATCATCCGAATCGGGCGCACCTCGATACCGGGCTGACGCATGTCGACGAGCATGAACGAGATGCCCTTGTGGCGCGGCGCATCGGAGTCGGTGCGGACCAACGTGAAGATGTGGTCGGCGAGATGCCCTGCCGACGTCCAGATCTTCTGGCCGTTGAGGATCCATTGATCGCCGTCGAGTTGCGCCTTGAGACCGAGATTGGCCAGGTCGCTGCCAGCATTCGGCTCGCTATACCCCTGGCACCAGGTGTCCTCGCCCGAGAGGACACGCGGCAGGTAATGGCGCTTCTGTTCCTCCGTGCCCCACTGCAGGAGTGTGTTGCCCAGCATCTCGATCCCGAAGTTGTCGTTCGTGCCACCTGTGGGCACACCGGCCTTGGCAAACTCCTCGCCGATGATCACCTGTTCGAGGGCAGACAGACCGGCACCGCCGTATTCGACGGGCCAACCCGGGGCCAGGTAGCCAGCGGTGTGCAGCACCTTGCGCCACTCCGTGACGAAGTCAGTGAGTTGTTGCCCTTCCAACTGACCGATACCGCCCCAACCGGCGGGCAACTTCTCCACGAGGAACGCCTGGACAGTTGCACGGTAGGCCTGGGCTTCGGCGGTGTACATCGGACGCATGCACCGACGGTACCGCTCGGTAGCTATCAGCTCGGCAACAGAGCTACACCGTGCGAGCGACGTCAGATGCCGCGAGCGAGGGCCGCAGCGCCCACCAGCGGGGCCAACTGCCCGAGACCGGCGGGCAGCACCTTGAACCCTTGTGTGAACGTCAACCGGGCGCGGTGGTCGAGTTCGGTCTGCACCGCAGCGAAGAACGGTTCGCCGAACCCGAGAGCGACCGACCCGCCGATGATCGCGGTGCGCAGGTCGCACACGGCACCCAACGATGCGAGCGCGCGACCGACGAAGATGCCGGTGCGTTCGACGATGGCCTGGGGTGCCCGCTGGGGAGGCCGACCCGTCTCTTCCTCGATCGCCCGACCGCTGCAGTACGCCTCGAGACAACCCTTGCCACCGCACGCACATGGACGGCCGTCGGGCTCGACCACGATGTGGCCGATGTGGCCGGCGTTGCCGAGGCGACCTTCCAGCAGGCGGCCGCCGCTGACGATGGCGCCCCCGACACCGGCACCCATCGAGACCGAGACGAAATCGCTGAACCCCACAGCTGCACCGCACCACGCCTCGCCCATCGCGACTGTCTTGGCGGTGTTGTCGACCACCGTCGGAAGGCCGGTGAGCGCTTCCATCTCGGCTGCCAGCGGGAACGCCAGCATCGACGGGATGTACAGCGGCGACACCGTGCGCTCGGCCGGATTCATCGGGCCACCACAGCCGACGCCGCACCCCACCGGGGTGCTGGGCGCTGCAGCAAGCACGCGTTTCGCCAATCGAGCAAGTGCCGGCCACACCTCGCGCGGCGGGGTGGCGACGCGGTCGCGCACCAGCACTTCACCATGTTCGCTGACGATGGCTGCAGCCAACTTCGCACCACCGACATCGATGGCGAGATAGCAGGCGGTCATGTACCCGACGGTAGCGGGCGAATGACACGCGCACCGTGATGGACGCCTGCCGGTCTACCCTTCACCCCGTGATGGCTGCCCCCCCTGCCCCGCCCGCCCCGACGTTCGCGCAACTCTTCGACGCAATCACCGGCAATATCGCCTCGGTGGTGCACGGAAAGCGCGAGGCGATCGACCTCGCCGTCATCTGTCTGCTGGCCGAGGGGCACCTGCTGATCGAGGACGTACCGGGCGTTGGGAAGACCAGCTTGGCCAAGGCGTTGGCAGCCTCGATCGACTGCACGTGGAAGCGCGTCCAGTTCACACCCGATCTGCTGCCGTCCGACCTCGTTGGTGTCAGTGTGTTCCAGCGCGCGACCGAGACGTTCGTCTTCCAGCAGGGGCCACTGTTCGCCAACATCGTGTTGGCCGACGAGATCAACCGTGCGTCGCCGAAAACTCAGTCGGCGTTGCTGGAGGCGATGGAAGAGCGGCAGGTCAGCGCAGACGGAGTCAGCCACCGTCTCCCCAGCCCGTTCATGGTGGCCGCCACCCAGAACCCGGTCGAGCAGGAAGGCACCTACCGGCTGCCCGAGAGCCAACTGGACCGCTTCCTGATGCGTCTCTCGCTGGGGTACCCGGGCCGCCAGGCTGAAATGGCCATCCTCGACAGCAATGGCGCCGCCGATTCACTGCACGCCCTGCGGCCGGTGGTCACCACCGCCGAGATCCTGGGGATGTGCCAGGCCGTTCGCGTCGTTCATCTCGCGTCGGCATTGAAGAGCTACATGGTCGACCTGGCCGAATCCAGCCGTGCCCACCCCGGGCTGCTGCTCGGCCTCTCACCTCGCGCCACGCTGCAGTTGGCCCGCGCCGGCCGATCTCACGCGGCTGCCAATGGGCGCGACTACGCGATTCCCGACGATGTGAAAGCGGTGGCAATCCCGGTGCTCGCGCACCGCGTCATGCTGCGACCCGATGCTGCCGCGCGCGGGCTCACCGCCGAGAGTGCGATCCACGAGATTCTCGCGGCGGTGCCCGTCCCGGCAGGTCGTTGATGCCCACACGACAGGGCTGGGCGATGCTCGCAGCGGCGGCTGTCGCAGTCATTACCGGGCGCGTCTTCGGGTTGATCGAGCTGTTCGTGATCGGCGTTGCGCTGGCGGGTGCGTTGTTGTCGGCGATCGTCATCGTCAACCGGCCGCTCCCCCGTCTGGGGGTGCGTCGCATTCTGCGGCCCGCCACGGTGTCCGTCGGCGAACTCGCTCGCGTCGACCTTCAGGTCACCAACCGCGCTGGGTTCCACTCACCACGGTTGAAGCTGTGGGAACCGGTCGGTGATCGAGGCGGAGCGCCCATGCAGTTGGCGCCGCTCGCCTCCGGTGAGTCGTGCACCGCTGCATACCGGGTGCCCACCACCCACCGCGGCGTCTTGCAGACGGGTCCGTTGCGTGCCGAACGCACCGACCCGCTGGGCCTGGCGATGCGCTCGCGTTGGATGGCCGGCGCCGATGAGGTGATGGTGGTGCCCGAACGGGTGCCGCTCAGGTTCCCGGCGGTGGGCAGCGCCGGACGACTCGGCGAGTACCTGCGGATGAAGGCGTACGGGCAGACCGGCAGCGAGTTCCACTCGCAGCGCGAGTACTCGCCGGGCGACGATCTGCGCCGCATCAACTGGAAGACCACCGCCCGGGTCGGCACGCTGATCGTGCGCGAGACCGCGCAGGAGGGTATCCGTCACTGCACCGTCGTACTCGATGCCGCCGTCGATGCGTACGACGATGCCGACGCGTTCGAGCGGGCCGTCAGCGCAGCTGCCAGCGCCGTCGCTGCGGCAGCGGCGGCGGGTGTCACCACCCGCTTGGTTGCCCCGGGCATCGACCTGCGCGGCCCCGACGTGGCACCGCAGTCGCTGCGCTGGCTGGCGACGGTTCAGGCCGGCGGAGACACCGTCGATCACACTGCCGGCGGACACGGACACGCCGACGGGATCGGTCTCGTCGTCGTCGTCACCGGACATTCCGCCAGCCGTGCCGCCGCCGCCGCAACGAGCCGGATCGGCCCTGATGAAGCACTGATCATGGTCACCACGTCGCGTGCACCGCAGCACGGCAAGGGCTTCCAGTTGGACTGCACCTCGCTGCTCGCCTTCGCCGACGGGTGGAACGAACTGGTGCTCGGGAGGTCCGCGACGTGAGTCAGGCGACCACCGTCGATCAGCGGCCAGGACGCCTGGCGACGACACAGTTGGTGCCGACCCTGTGCCTCACGCTGCTCACCGCAGCGACCGCCATCGGCCTGTGTCGCGTGTTCCCCGATTGGCAGTACCTGCGGCCCATGCTCGTCGTCGCCGTCGGGACCCATGTGGTGGCGGCGCTACTGCGTTACCTGCGCGCGCCGATCTTCGTCGCGCTGCCGATCTTGTTGTTCGCGATCCTCGAGTTGCTGACGATTGTCTATTACCGCGACTCGGCGGCTCAATTCCTTCCCGGCAGCCGAACGTTCGAACTGATGCGTATCGACCTGCGGCTCGTGATCAGTCAGTTCCCGACGGCGGTAGCGCCGGTACCCAGCGTCGGCAACTGGTCGGTGGCAGCTGCGGCGGCCTTGGCGGCGGCCGCAGCCATGTCCGACACATTCGCGCTGCGGGCGATGGGCCGCACCGAGAGCATCGTGCCGACCGCCGTCGTGTTCATCTTCACCTCTGCACTCGGCACCGACCGACATCGCGTGGCAGTCGCT
>CAIXHI010000256.1 GCA_903919215.1 uncultured Acidimicrobiaceae bacterium | reverse complement strand
CGGCCGGCGATGCGCCCGCGCAACGGCAAACACGAGTGGCAGGTCGTCACCGAACTGGCCGCCGCGCTCGGTGCGCCGTTCAGTTACGAGCACCCCAGCGAGATCATGGACGAGATCGCTCGCCTGACCCCCACGTTCGCCGGGGTCTCCTTCGCCAAGCTCGACGAGGTCGGCAGTCTGCAGTGGCCGTGCAACGAGGCCACACCGCTCGGCACACCGATCATGCACGAGGGCAAGTTCGTGCGCGGTCTGGGCCGCTTCAGCGTCACGCCCTACGTGGCCACCGAGGAGAAGTCGACTCGTCGATTCCCACTGCTGCTCACCACGGGTCGCATCCTCAGCCAGTACAACGTGGGCGCGCAGACGCGGCGTACCGAGAACGTGCGCTGGCACGGTGAAGATCTGCTGGAGATCCACCCGGCCGACGCCGAGGAGCGCGGCATCCGCACGGGTGACGAGGTCACGCTGGCCAGTCGTATCGGCGTCACCACTCTGCACGCGCAGGTCACCGACCGCATGGCCCAGGGTGTCGTCTACACCACGTTCCATTACCCGGTCAGCGGCGCCAACGTCGTCACTACTGAAAACAGCGACTGGGCCACGAACTGCCCGGAGTACAAGGTGACCGCGGTGCAGGTTTCGCCCGGCCATTCGGTAGCGCACGTGGAGATGGACCATCCCGAGCATCGCCTCGGTGCACTCGTGCGTATGGCCAACCAGATCGGCCGCCAGATGCAGGCCGACCCCAACGCTGATGCCGTCGCGGCCACCGCCACGCACCTCGGCAAGTTCTGGGAGATCGACATGCGTACCGACCTCGCGAGGGCGATCCAGGGCGGCACGGTGACGGTCGACGACGTGGTGATCGAGGCCGTCGACCGTCTCGTCGTGGTGGTCTGAACTCGGTCAGATCACGCCGAGCAGTCGTAGTCCGCTCGCGCTCACCAGCACGGTGAGTAGTGGACGTAGTGCCTTGTCGGGCATTTTCGCCGACCAGCGGCTACCGAGCCAGACCCCGGGGAACGCCCCGATCAGCACCGGTGCCACTACCGAGAAGCGGATATCGCCGAACAGCAGGTGTCCGGCTGCTGCTGCCGCCACCAGTGGCACCGCCTGCACCAGGTCGGTGCCGACCAGTTCTTTGCTGCTGAGCTTCGGGTACAGCCACATCAAGAGCACCAGCATCAGTGAGCCTGACCCGACCGAGGTGAGCCCGACGAGAAACCCGCCGCCCACGCCGACGGCGATCGTCGCTGCAGATCGCCGTGTCGAGGGCGCTGCGTCGCTGGTTGGTGCCTCGCGGCGGAACGTCATGCGGACGATCATCATGACGGCCGAGATGAGCAGCGTGCCGCCGAGTACGACCTCGAGCGCGTGATCTTGCCCTGCAAAAAGGCGGTTGGCTGTCGCCGCTCCAAGAAACGCTGCCGGCACTGAACCGATCGCAAGGCGGATGACGATGTCGCGGCGCACCGTGCCGGCTCGCCCGTGGTTGAACGCCCCCACTGGTTTGACCAACAGTGAGATGACCAGATCGTTGCCGATCGCGGTACGTGCGGGTACTCCCAAGAGGAGCACCATGATCGGCGTCAGTAGTACGCCGCCACCCATTCCGGTCAGGCCGATTGCTAGTCCGGCGAGCAAGCCGACCAATGGGTAGGCGGACAGGAATTGGGAATCGATCGCGAGCATGTGGTGAAGGGCCGGATTCAGGCGCCGGCGAACGATGCCGAGGAGTCGGTGACGTGGAGCTTGGCTGGGCGCATGAGGACACGTTAGCGACGCCGGGGGTGAATCCCTACTAATCCGATCAGCGTTATGGGGTAAGCGGAGATCGTGCTTCCGGGGCAAATCCCGGCACGATTGTCTTGCTAATCTCCAGGCACAATCTGAGCCGATCCAGGACGGGGGAGAGTATGAGCCGTGTCGTCTATGACGGCGCGCCCATCGAA
Organism: uncultured Acidimicrobiaceae bacterium; assembly: GCA_903919215.1. GTDB lineage: Bacteria > Actinomycetota > Acidimicrobiia > Acidimicrobiales > Ilumatobacteraceae > UBA668. The sequence goes on along the minus strand of CAIXHI010000256.1, from coordinate 21,376 downwards.
TATGCGCAGGGCGATTCGCTCGCTGTCGCAGCGTTGAGGAGCGGTCAACATCCAGCACGCGGCGGCACGCTGTGCCTCGCCGGCGATTGCGGCAACTGTGTGGCAATCGTCGACGGCACCCCGTGGGTGCGCACGTGCCAGACCACGGCACGTGCGGGCACCGTGGTGAAGCGGCACCCCAACGGGTCGCACCCCTCGCCCGGCGGTCCCGAGCAACATGCGCGCGTCGCCGTGCGCCATCGCAGCGCCGACCACGTCGTGATCGGCAGTGGCGACAGTGGCATGGCCGCGGCGACCGCCGCCCGTGCGGCCGGCGACGATGTGCTGGTCCTCGATGCGGGCGACGGCAACGAGGTCATCGGTGTGTTCGACGGGCCCACCATCGTCGTGCGCACCGCTGACGGCGTGCATCAGATCCACGCCCACCACATCACGCTTGCCACCGGTGCAGCCGAGTTGCATCCGGTCGTGCCGGGCAACACGCTCGCCGGGCTCTACACCGCCAAGGCTGCTGCTGCTGTTCGTGTCGCGGGCATCGATCTCGGCCGCACTGTCACCGTGGGAGCCGAACTCGTCGCCATCCGCGGCGAGGGCACGGTCAGTTCGGTGGAACTCGCTGATGGCACCACGCACGAGTGCGACAGCGTCATCATCGAGCTTGGATCTGCACCGCGCGATGTGCTCGCCCGTATGGCGCCGATGGTGCCGGTCACGGTCGTCGGTCCGGCCGCCGCAGCGCATGCGTTGCCGCCGTGCCCCAAAGAGGGAGTGCTCTGCCCGTGCGGCAAGATCACCGTCGAAGATCTCGACGGTGTCTGGGCCAAGGGGTTCCAGGAACTCGAACTCGTGAAGCGGTCCAGCCTGGTTGGTGTCGGCACATGCCAGGGCGGGATGTGCATGCCGCATCTGCGGGCGTTCGTTGCTGATCGCAGCGGCACCATCCCGGAACCGTTCACCGCTCGCCCGGCAGCCCGCCAACTCACGTTGGGCGAGGCTGCTGCCGGGTACCACATCGACACGTTCCGTCGCTCACCGCTGCACCAGGAGCATCTGGCATTGGGTGCGACGCTCGACAAGTTCGGCGGCTGGTTCCGGCCGTGGAACTACGGCGACGCAGTGGCCGAGTACTGGGCCGTACGTGAGGCCGTATCGCTGGGCGACGTCAGCACGCTCGGCAAGATGATCGTCTCCGGTCCCGATGTCGTGGAGGCGCTCGAGCGCCTGTACCCGAACCATGTGCACGACATCAAGGTCGGCCGTTCGCGCTACGTGCTCATCCTCAACGAGCGCGGCCACATCCTCGATGACGGCATGATCCTGCGCGACGCCGAGGATCGCTTCACGCTCACGTTCACCTCCGGCGGTGCCAGCACCGCGGAGATGTGGGTGCGCGACTGGATCGAGACATGGGGTCTGCGCGTGCACGTGCTCGACCGCACCGTGTCGCACGGCGCGATCAACGTCACCGGACCCCTTGCTGCGGAGTTGATGAGGCGTGCAGGGGTCAGCGACGACGACCGGCCCAAGTTCCTGCAGCACCGCCGCGCCGAGGTTGCTGGCATCCCGTGCCACATCATGCGCCTGTCGTTCACCGGCGAGACCAGTTTCGAACTGCATCACCAGATCGACGGTTCCGTCGCGCTGTGGAGCGAGCTGATGGAACTCGGGCGGCCGCTCGGCATCAAACCCCACGGTCTGCAGGCGCTGTTCGGTCTGCGCACAGAGAAGGGCCACATCATCGTCGGCCAGGACACTGAGCTCGACAGTTCGCCACGACGCGTGAACATGGATTGGGCCGTCAAGCTGGACAAGCCATGGTTCGTCGGTCGCGAAGCCCTGTTGCGCACCGCGACGCTGCCCGATGAACGCCGCTTGTTCGGGTTCACGATGGACGGCCCGGCGCCCTACGAAGGCAGCGTCATCCGCGTGCGCGGCGAGGTCGTCGGCCACGTCACCAGTAGCTGGGACTCGCCATTGTTCGGTAAGGCCGTGCTGATGGGCTGGCAGAAGCGCCTGCCGCACGCCGATGTGGTGGAGATCGACGGCCGCGAGGCTCATGTCAGTACTGTCCCGTTCTACGACCCGGAGGGTGCTCGTGCCCGCAACTGAGATCGTTCCCACCCTGGAGATCCTGCGCGGTTGGCGGATCATCGCCGACCCGACCGCGCTCGACAGCGTGACGTGGCCCGTCACAGCGCACGTCGTGCGCATCTCACCCGACGATGTCTACGTGATCGGCTCGGTCGAACCCGCCGTCCCCGCCGATCCGTACGCGATCATCACCCCCGAACTGGGCTTCGCCGGTGTCGGCCTGTCGCCCGCCGAAGTGGCGGCCGTCGCGCAGGAGCACATCGAGTGGCCGCTCCCTTTCATGCGACCGGCACTGGCGCAGGGTCAGATCGCCGGTGTCCCGGCAAAGTTGGAACTGCACGTCGACGGTTCGGCGCTGCTGCTGGTGGCGTGTGCTGCGCGCCACGAACTGCAGGCTCGTATCGCCCGCACACTGGCAGGTTGCGCATGAACGAGTTCGTCGAAACCCTGCTCGATCTGCCGTGGCAGGTGGGCGATCCGAAGCCGGCATACGACGTGGTCATCATCGGCGCCGGTGGTCATGGTCTGGCGACGGCGTACTACCTCGCCACCCGCCACGGCATCACCAACGTGTGTGTGCTCGACGCCAACTACATCGGCTCGGGCAACTCCGGTCGCAACACCACCATCATTCGCAGCAACTACGGAATCCCCGAGTCGGTGGCGTTCTACCAGCACAGCCTGGAGATGTATCAGCAACTCGAAGCCGAGACCGGCAGCTGGATCATGCACTCGACCAAGGGTCAGATCTGGTTGGCGCACTCAGTCTCCACGGCGCGCACCGAGCGCACCCGTGCGCTGATGAACGAGGCGTGTGGGGCCAAGACCGACTACATCGGCCCCGATGAGATCAAGCGGTTGTGCCCGCAGATCGACCTCACTGGCGGCGGCCGCTACCCGGTGCAAGGTGCCAGCTACCACCACGAGGGTGCCACGGCCCGCCACGATCGCGTGGTGTGGACGTACGCGCAGGGAGCGCTGCGCAATGGTGTGCACGTGTTCCAGCACACACCGGTCACTGGGCTGCTGAAGGACGGCGACCGCGTCACCGGGGTGCAAACACCGAAGGGCAACATCTCCGCCGGGGTCGTGCTGTCGGCCGTCGGTGGTCACGTCAGCACCGTCGCCGGATGGGCCGGTGTGCGCTTGCCGATCCGCACGCACGCGCTGCAGGCCTTCGTCACCAATGCGTACGCGCAGGAGTTCGCCCCGATCGTGTCCAGCAACGACCTGGTGTTCTATATCAGTCAGACACCCCGCGGGCAGATGCTGATCGGTGCCGAGTACGACCGCCAGGCCAGCTACCGAACCAGCACGAGCTACAGCTACCTGCAGGCGTGCTCGGCGAAGGCCACCACGTTGTTCCCGTTCCTGTCGAAGCTGCGCATTCTGCGTTCGTGGGCCGGTATCTGCGATGTCAGCACCGACTTCTCACCGATCCTCGGTCACACGGGTGTCGATGGGTTGATGATCTCCACCGGTTGGGGTACGTGGGGTTTCAAGGCCATCCCGGCTGCCGGCGAGCAACTCGCCGAGCTCATCGCGACCGGCACGCCGCCACCGTTGATTGCACCGTTCGGACTCGACCGTTTCTCCAAGGAGGCCGCGATGGCCGACCCCAGCTCTGCAGGGACGAGGTGACCTGATGTTGTGGATCGAATGTCCCAACTGCGGCTCGCGGCCGTTCGAGGAATACCGCTACGGCAGTGTGTTCCCCGTGACGCCAGACAGCATCACCGACCCCGACGCGCGCAACATCGACCACGCCTGGATGCAGGACAACATCCAGGGCGTCACCCAGGAACGATGGTTCCACGAGAGTGGCTGCCGTCGCTGGTTCACCGCCACCCGCGACACCACCACCGACGTCTTCCTCGACTGACGGCGGGTAGCTATCTTCGCCACCGGCGAGTCCGAGGCCGTGTTCCTGGATTTTGTCAGCTTCGAACGGGTGTGACTCGCTGTCACGGTCGCTGACAGTTGTGTATGATCTCCGTCGATGAGTGACATGAGGCATGACGAACTAGAAGTAGTAGGTGACACTGACGGGGCGTCGACGAGGCGCGGCTTCGTCGCCGGACTGTTCGGCGTATCGGTGCTCGCCGCAACCGCCGCCATCTGGTCGACACGGTCGGGTGCTCATGCATCCCGGTTGCCGTTGACGCCGCAAGCGCTCCCCGAGGGCGTCGCCCTCACTGGCAACCTGGTCCTCAACCCCGGGTTCGAACTCGACGCGATGGGCACCACCTTCACCTCGTGGACGCGCGGCACCCCACTCGCCATCCGCACGGAAGCGATCCCGGCGACGCTATGAGCGGGATGCAGATCTTCATCAAGACCCTTCAGGGGAAGACAATTACCCTTGATGTCGAGTCCTCCGACGCGATCGAGAACGTCAAGCAGAAGGTGCTGGACAAGGAGGGCCTCCCGCCCGAGATGCAGCGCTTGATCTTCGCCGGCCAGCAGTTGCAGGATGGCCGCACGCTGGCCGATTACGACATTCAGAAGGAAGCCACCCTGCACCTGGTGGTCAGCACCGGCGTGGTGACGTACAACTTCGTGTATTCGTCGGCGCCGCCGTTGGGTGCCGAGCATCTTGCGCACCTCGCGTCCGGCTCATCGATCGGTCAGACGGTCACCGGTGTGACTGCGGGGGAGTACACGATCGGTTTCTACAGCGACGGCGTCGTGTCGTTCTCGGTGCAGTTTCTCGATGCGAATGGCACTGCGCTCAGCGTCGTGTCGGGTTCGGTCACCTCTGAGCAGATGGAACCGTTCGCACTGCGCTGCACTGCACCAGTCGGCTCGGCGTCGGCATCGTTCGTGTTCGCGACCGGCGAGTCCGAGGCAGTGTTCCTCGATCTCGTCAGCTTCGAACGGGTGTGACCTCCAGCGCGTGAGCAACCTCTGCCTGGAGTGCGGTCTGTGCTGCGACGGAACGATGTTCGCATCTGTCGATCTGTTCGCCGGTGACGATGTCGTCGCCTTGTCGGCGGTGAACGTGATATTCGTCCAGCGCGGCGACAGCGTGCGCATGCAGCAACCGTGTGCTGCACTCACCGGCAGCAGTTGCTCGGTGTACGAGCAACGGCCGGCGGCCTGTCGAGAGTACGAATGCAACGTGCTCCAGGGGTACCGCCGAGACGACATCACCCTCGAACGAGCGCGAGCGGTCATCGAGCGTGCGGTGGCACTGAGTCGCGACGTGCGACCTCGCTTGGAGGCACTGCTGGCCGCTCCGACCGGTCTGCAGGATCTCGCCCGCCTCGCTGGTCTTGCCGCTGGGCCACGCGCCGTGAACCGGATGGACCGTCGATCGTTCCCGCTGTTGCTCGCCGAGGTGCAGGCCGACCTGGCGAACCGGCCGGACGGGAATGCGCTCGGTGAACAACATTCCCAACTGCTGGCCGATGCCAACGAGTTGTACGAGTTGCTGGTGGAGTCGTTCGGGCCTGGCCCCGGACGGTCGACGCAGGAGTCGTAGCTACTTGCCGCGCTTCTGCACGTTGGCCCACTCATCCTTGAGGCCCACCGTGCGGTGGAACAGGGCGGGCTGATCGTGGTCATGGGCGAAGTAGCCCAGACGCTCGAACTGCACGACCTGACCGGGCGCCGCCTCGGCCAGCGCGGCCTCGGCCTTGCCCTGCACGATCTCGCGTGAGTTGGGGTGCAGATCATCGAATGGGTCGCCCGTGCGCTCGCCCGGTACCTCGGCGGCAAACAGTCGCTCGTACAGCGCTGCCGTGATGTCGATCGCGTGGGCGGTGGACACCCAATGGATCGTGGCCTTCACTTTGCGCCCGTCGGGTGCGCTGCCACCGCGGGTCTCGGGATCGTACGTGGCCAACACCTCGGTGACGTTGCCGTCGGCATCGGTGTTGTACCCCGTGCACTTCACGTAATACGCGCCGCGCAGGCGCACCTCGGCACCCGGGGTGAGGCGGAAATACTTCGGCGGCGCCTCGGCCTTGAAGTCGTCGCTCTCGATCCAGACCTCACCGGTGAACTCGACCTCGCGGCTGCCGTCGTCGGCGTTCTCCGGGTTGTTCTGCAGCGTGATCGATTCGCTGTGGCCCGTCGGCCAGTTGGTGATGACCAACTTCACCGGTCGCAACACGGCCATGCGGCGCAGCGCGGTGCGGTTGAGTTCGTTGCGCACGAACCACTCCAGCATCTCGATCTGGTGGCGACTGTTGGTCTTGGCCACACCGATGAAGTCGCAGAATGCGCGGATGGCGGTGGCGGGGTAGCCGCGGCGGCGCAGGGCGCGCAGCGTGGGAAGGCGCGGGTCGTCCCACCCGTCGACGACGCCATCGTTGATCAGCTGCAGCAGCTTGCGCTTCGACGTGACCGTGTACGACAACTCGAGGCGAGCGAACTCCGTCTGTCGCGGCTGATCACCCGGTAGTGGTGAGTGTTCGAGGTACCAGTCGTACAGCGCCCGGTGACTGTCGAACTCCAGTGTGCAGATCGAGTGCGTCACACCCTCGATGGCGTCGCTCTGACCGTGCGCCCAGTCGTAGGTGGGGTACAGCACCCAGTCGTCGCCCGTGCGGTGGTGGTGCTCGTGGCGAATGCGATACATGATCGGGTCGCGCAGCTGCATGTTGTCGTGCTGCATATCGGCCTTGGCGCGCAGCACGTGCGAGCCGTCGGCGAACTCACCGGCACGCATGCGGCGGAACAGATCGAGGTTCTCCGCGGTGGGTCGGTCGCGGTGCGGGCTCTCGACACCCGGCTTGCCGTAGCCGCCACGTTGTGCCGAGATCGTGTCGCCGTCCTGATCATCGACGTAGGCGAAACCGGTGGTGATCAGGTGTTCGGCCCAGGTGTAGAGCGTCTCAAAATAGTCGCTGGCGTACACCACGTCACCCGGCTCGAAGCCCAGCCAGCGCACATCGTCGATGATCGCGTCGACGTACTCGGTCTCTTCCGTGACGGGGTTGGTGTCGTCGAAGCGCAGCTTGCAGACACCACTGAAGTCTTCGGCGATCCCGAAGTCGACGCAGATCGCCTTGGCGTGCCCGATGTGTAGGTACCCGTTCGGCTCGGGTGGGAACCGGGTCTGCACACGACCACCGAACGTGCCCTGCTCGTTGTCGGCGCGCACCGAGTCGCGCACGAAGTTCGCGGCAGCTGGGGTGTCGGGGGAGTTCGGGGTGTCGCTCATGGTTCTCCCGCAGCAGGCTAGTTGCGGGGCACGCTGATCCAAGGTGCGTCTTTGTCGACGCGCGGCTCGCCCGGAAGCCCCAATACCTGCTCACCGAGGATGTTGCGCAGAATCTCGCTGGTGCCGCCCTCGATGCTGTTGGCGCGTGCGCGCAGGAAGCTGTGACGGATGCCCTGATCGAGACCATCGGCCGACAGTGCCTCGGGCCGGCGGAACGTGTAGTCGAACCCGATCGTTGCGTGTGCGCCCAACAGACCCAGCGCGAACTCGGTGCAGGCCTTGTTGAAGTTGGACATTGCGAGTTTGGCGATCGAACCCTCGGGGCCAGGGTTACCCACCTTCGCGGCCTCGGCGGCGCGCATGTTGGTGTACCGGAACGCTTCGCTGAGGCAGTACAGCTTGATCAACTCGTCGCGCTTGGCGTCGGTACGTTCGTGCTCGGGTGCTTCCTTCCACAGGCGGATGGCTTCCCAGATCGGGCCGCGCTTGGCCGTACTCGCCGCTCCGCCACCGATGGCAGTGCGCTCGTTCATCAGCGTGGTGAGCGACACGCGCCAGCCTTCGCCGACATCGCCGACGCGCCACGCATCGGGCAGGCGAGCGTCGGTGAGGTACACCTCGTTGAACTCGGCCTCGCCGGTGATCTGCCGCAGTGGGCGCACTTCCACACCGGGCAGGCGCATGTCGACGCCGAAGTAGGTCATCCCCTTGTGCTTGGGCTGGTCGGGGTTGGTGCGGGTGACGAGCATGCCCCAGTCGCCCATATGGGCGAGGGTGTTCCAGACTTTCTGGCCGTTCACCACCCACTCGTCGCCATCGCGTACGGCGCGTGTGCCGAGACCGGCGAAGTCGCTACCGGCGCCCGGTTCGCTGAACAACTGGCACCACTTCTCCTCACCGCTGAACATCGGGCGAAGCCAACGGCGCTTCTGCTCGTCGGTGCCGTGGGTGTGGATGGTGGGGCCGGCGAGGGCGAGGAAGAACGTCGCCGGATCCTGGGCCTGGCCTCCTGCAGCCCGTAGGCGAACCTCCACGTGACGATTCAGGTCGGGACGCGCGCCCATGCCACCGAAGCCCTCGGCGAAGTGCACCCACGCCAGACCGGCGTCGTAGCGGTGGCCGCGGAACTCGATATCGCTGCACCCTGTCGGTGGGTGGGCGAGGAGGAGTGCGTCGATCGCTACGTCGAGGCTGGCGAGTTGGGGGTCGGCTGCAGTGCTCATCGTGTCAGTCTCGCCGCCGCGGTACTTCGGGTTCAATGTGGGCGGGAAGTAGCGTGGCCCCGATGTCCGACGCAGAGGTGACCCCCGACGAACGCGCAGCCATGCGCGGCTACTTGCAACGCTGCGAAGTGCGACTCTCCACGGTCCACCGTGTGGCCACGGCTTTGCTGTCAGGCGCTGGCATCCTCGTGCTGCTACCAGCCGTCGAGCGCGACACCGTGCTGCAGGTGATCCGGGCACTGCTTGCCGGGCCGGTGTCGTGGTCGCGTGGGTTGTTGCTCGTGGCCGTCGTGTTGTCGATCGTGCTGGCGCTCGTGGTGCTGTGGCTCGTGATCATCGAACTCACTCGCTTCTATTTCCACGCCAATCACGTCACGCACGCGGACGGCGAGGTGTTCTCGCCGCGCTTCACGCTCACGGGACTGCGCTTCCCCAGCGATGAACTCGGCGCTGTCAGCGACGCGTGGTACGCCGAACGGCACACTGATCCGGAAACCGTGCGCCTGTTGGTGCCCGGCAACGAGCGCGGTCGGCAGCGCATCGATCGTCAGATTGCTGCGTATCCGGGCCTGCTCGACGACACGCTCGAGCCCGATGCCGCTCGTGCCGCGGCGTTGTTCGAACTGGCCGCCGCCCGTCGACGCACGTTGCTCGAAGAGGTGATCAAGGTCGAGTACGGCATGGTGCGCCACATGCAGCGGATCCAGGTGGTCGTGTTGCGCTACGTGAAGGCGCTGATGGTCATCGTCGTCACTGCGCTCGCCTCGTTCGCGACCTCCGCTGCGGTGAACGGTCAGGCGCGTGTCAGCGTGCCGTCCGAACGCTGGATCGCCGGCACGATGCTGCTCTGGGCGCCGCTGGCGCTGATCGTCGTGGCGTCACCGGTTCGCTGGCTGGAGAAGCTGCTGCGCTCCGAGGGTGCGCAGAAGACCACGGTCGCTCGCGACCGCGAACTCACCGAACTCGAGGAAGTCACCGGTCGCATCGTCACGGTCGCCTGGGGCTGTGCGATGGCGGCGATGGTGTTGCTGCTGGTGCATCAGTCGGTGTCGTCGCAGGGCATGGTCGCCATCATTGGTGTCATGGTCGTGTCCACGGTGTCCTTCGTCGTCGCCGTCGCCCAGCACTTCGTGCGCCGCCCGCGCCGCCGGGGGGCCTGATGCGTCGCTCGATCGACGACTATCCGTTCACTCCGGCCGATCTGCCCGCAGGTGCCGAGGACGCGACGCTGGTCTCGTGGGCGGTCGCGATCAGCGACGATTACGACGATGCCGAGCCGCGGGTGGTGCTCACCGTGGAGGAAGTCGGACGCGCCGGCACCGGCCTGGTCGCCCACCTGACGCCGGAGATGGCCCGCCGAGTGCGGGGAGCGTTGGGCGATGCGTTGCGAGAAGTGGGCGAGGAGCCCGGGCGCTGATGCGCTATTGTTGAGTCGTTAAGTCGGGTTTACCCCTGATACCCCGAAAGGCCACCCCTTGGGCGCCACACCTGTCATTCCTGCACAGCGCGACCTCGATGCCGAGCAGCAGCGCGACATCCAACGCTTCGAGCAAGCGGTTGCCGGGTATCTCGCCGGGGAGATCAGCGAGGACGTATTCCGTGTGATGCGTCTGAACAACGGCATCTACGGACAACGCCAGGGTGGCACCAACCAGATGGTGCGCATCAAGCTGCCCGCCGGCACGATCACGCCCGAGCAACTTGATGTGATGGCGCAGATCAGCGAAGAGTTCTCGCGCGGTTGGGGCCACATCACCACCCGCCAGAACGTGCAGGTGCACTACGTCGAGCTGACGCGGGTGCCCGAAGTCATGCGCCGCATTGCCGCCGTCGGCCTCACCAGCCGCGAGGCGTGCGGCGACACCGTGCGCAACGTGATGGCCTGCCACCTCGCCGGCGCGTGCCCGCACGAGCAACTCGATGTCACCCCGTGGGCCGAGGCCGCCTATGAGCACTTCGTGCGCAACCCGATCGGCCAGCGACTGCCGCGCAAGTTCAAAATCAACTTCAGTGGCTGCAGCAGCGACTGCGGCCAGGCGATGTTCAACGACGCCGGGGTGATTGCCGTCACCCGCACGCTGCCCGACGGCAGCACCGAGGCCGGGTTCCGCGTGTTCATCGCTGGCGGCCTGGGGGCCAACCCACACCCGGCGCTCGCGCTGGAGGAGTTCACTACCCGCGAAGAACTGCTGCCCACGATCGAGGCGGTCCTGCGCCTGTTCGAACAGACCGGCAACCGGGATAACAAGCTGCGCGCTCGTCTGAAGTGGGTCGTCGACACGTTGGGTATCGATGAGGTACGTCGCCGGGTGCTGAAGCTGCGGCACACGCTGCCGGCGTCCTCCACTTGGCCTGGCGGCATCCCGCCGTTGGTGCAGAAGGTCGGCGACGCGGCTGCCGGGCGTGCCACCAGTGGCGAGGTCACGGAGGTCGGTCAGGGCGTCGCGGTGTCGCTCATTCCTCGCGACCCCTACGGTCGGTGGGTTGCCACCTCGGTGATTCGCGGCACCGCCAACGGCACCGTGTCGGCCGTGGCCTACGCCGCACTCGGCGACATCACCGCCGCCCAGTTCCGTGCGCTCGCGTCCATCCAGCGCGAGTTGGGTGCAAGCGTGCGCCTCTCCAATCGCCAGAACGTCGTGTTCCGCGACCTCACCGAGGCGCAACTGCCGGTGCTGTTCGAGCGACTCGAAGCCATCGGTATGGCCCGCCCCGGAGCCGAACTGTCGCGCGATGTCGTCGCCTGCCCTGGTTCCGATACGTGCAACATCGCGGTCACCCAGTCGCGCGGACTGGCTGCGGCCATCGGCGAGGAACTGGAGAAGGAGGGGCTTGCGGAAGTCGGTGGCATCCGCATCAACATCTCCGGTTGCACCAACTCGTGTGGTCAGCACCACATCGCCGACATCGGCTTCTTCGGCGCCGAGCGTCGGGCGCACGGCCAGGCGGCTCCCGGCTACCAGATGCTGCTCGGCGGCTACGTCGGCCAGGAAACAATTCACTTCGGTGAGAAGGCGCTGCGCCTTCCGGCCAAGGCGGCACCGCATGCTGCGGTCCGGGTCATCCGCCGGTTCAACGATGAGCGCACCGCTGGCGAGGCGTTCCGTTCGTGGATGGACCGTGTCGGCGGCGCCGCTGAGATCGCCAAGGGTCTGGTGGACCTGGATGTGTTCCCGAAACCCGAGGATGCTCCCGAGTTCTACGTGGACTATGGCGAGCAGGCTCCGTTCGTGGCTGCGGTCGGCGAGTCGGAGTGCGCAGTCTGAGCCAGTCCCATTTCGCCGCTGCGGTTGCCGCGATCGACACGGCAAACTCGGCCGACCCCACGCAGGTCCTGGTGCGCGGTGCCGTGCGTCCGCTCGCACTGGTGCACGGCGAGTTGGCGGCCGAGTGGGTTGCCGCGCTGTCACCCGATGCCGATGCCGATGCCGATGAGTTGGTGTTGCTCGCCGCGCGGGCACACCACCTGCGCCGGTGGGAAATGCCGCGTTCTTCGTACGACGCGGGAAAGGCCGGCTATCTGAAGTGGAAGCGCGACCAACGCCAGCGTCATGCGCATGACGTTGGCGAGTTGCTGGCTGCGGTCGGCTATTCGGCCGAGGAGATCGAGCAGGTACAGGCGATGGTGCTGCGCCGGGGGCCGGGCGGGCAACTGGTCGAGGACGCCGCGTGCCTGGTGTTCATCGAGACCCAACTCGCTGCCGTCGCCACACAACTCGACCGCGATCACCTGATCGACGTGATCCGCAAGACGGCGAAGAAGATGTCGCCCGCAGCGCTTGCTGCTGTCGCTCGCATCCCTCTCGGCGAGTCCGAGCAACAGCTGCTCGCCGCCGCCCTCGCTTAGAGCGTGCTGGCGTCGGCGATGATCGGCTCGAGGGTCAGCTCGGGCTCGTCGCTCATCAGTCGCTGCAGGCGGTACTTGTTCTCGAACAGCGCACACAGGGCGCCGTCGCCGCGCACCAGGATGCGGATGCCACCGATCTGGCGCAGACGTTCGGCCGACTGCTTGTCGGTGAGGCGAATCGCCTGGTACGGAGCCGAGACGATCTCGGTGGGCGCACCGAACTCGCTGCCCAACCGATAGGCGAACACCTCGAACTGCAGCGCACCGACGGCGGCCAGCACGTTCTCGACATCGCCCATGTCGGGGTCGCGCAACACCTGCACGACACCCTCTTCATCGAGCTGTTCGAGCCCCTTGCGGAACTGCTTGAACTTGGCGTTGTCCAGCGGCCGAGCACGGGCGAATACCTCGGGGGCGAAGCGCGGAATCGGTGGGAACTCAACCGGTTGGCCGCTGGCGTCGGCCGCGAACAACGTGTCGCCGAGCAGCACACCGGTGGCGTTCACCAGGCCGACGACATCACCGGGATAGGCGTCCTCGACGGTCTCGCGGTCGGGGCCGAAGGCGGTGGTGGCGTACTTGGTGGTCATGTCGCGGCCAGTGCGCGAGTTCGTGACCGACATACCGCGTTCGAAATGGCCCGAGCAGATGCGAGCGAAGGCGATGCGGTCGCGGTGCGATGGGTCCATGTTGGCCTGCACCTTGAACACGAACGCGCTGAACGGCGCCTGCAACGAGTGCGGCTCGCCGGCCTTGTCGATACGCGGTGACGGCGGGGGAGCGAGGCCGACCACAGCGTCGAGCAGGGTGCGCACACCGAAGTTGGTGAGCGCCGAGCCGACGAACAGCGGTGTGGACTCACCGGCCAGGAACGACTCGAGGTCGAGATCGGCGCCGACGGCGTCCAGCAGACCGATCTCATCGAGTGCGGTCTTCCACACACGCGCCTCGCCGGGGCCAGCAGCGGCTGCGGCGGCCTGCATGTCCGACTCTTCTTCCAGCGCGGCGGACGCCCCGCGGGCGGTACGGGTGAAGCGGGTGTAGCGGCCGTTGCGGCGGTCGACCAGACCCTGGAACTCCTCGCCGCTGCCCACCGGCCAGGTGACCGGGGTGGGGCGGAGTTTGATCTGCTGCTCGATCTCGTCGAGCAACTCCAGCGGGTCGCGGCCCGGGCGGTCGTACTTGTTCAGGAAGGTGATGACTGGCAGGTTGCGGGCACGGCAGACCTGGAACAGCTTGAGCGTCTGGCTCTCGATACCTTTCGCCGCGTCGAGCACCATCACCACTGCGTCGACGGCGGACAGCACGCGGTACGTGTCCTCACTGAAGTCGCGGTGACCCGGGGTGTCGAGCAGGTTCATGATGTAATCCCCGTACGGGAACTGCATGACGGTGCTGCTGATGGAGATACCGCGCTGCTGCTCGAGTTCCATCCAGTCGCTGCGCGCGCTGCGGCGGCCTTCACGTGCGTGCACCGCACCGGCCACCTGCACGGCACCCGAATACAACAGGAACTTCTCGGTGAGCGTGGTCTTACCCGCGTCGGGGTGGCTAATGATCGCGAACGTACGTCGCTGCTGGCTCTCGGCAATCACGTCCGCGTTCATGGGGTTCCGAGGCTACCGTTTGCGACCTGGGAAGGATCGGTTCCGGATTCCGGGTCTGATCGTGCCCAGACGCCGATTTGGGACGGATTCTTCCCAGAAACCGCCGTTTAGGCGATCGAACGCCAGGCGGCCAGTCGTTCAGCACTGTCGTCGCCGGGCAGGGGTAACTGGCAGACCACCTTCAGCCCAGGCCACTCGCTCGGTGTGAGCTGCTGGTATTCGAAGGCCAGTTCGCCGGCGCGCTCGTGGTGGTAGCGGCGCACACGTGTCTGGAACTGAGCGACGTCCTGTTGTGCCCACCACTCGGCAAACTCGGGGCTGGTGGTGCGCAACCGCTCAATGAGCGCCACCACCCGAGGGTCGGTGCGCAACCCCGCCGTGCCAGCGCGGAACTCGGCCATGATCCGTCGCGCCTGATCGGGCCAGTCGACGATCAACTCGCGCGCCGCGGGCTCGGCGAACACCACCCACAGCAGGTTGCAGTCGTCGCCGTTCAGCCGCTCGATCATTGGATACAGACGGGCCTGGGCCTCGTTCCATGCGAGGAACTCCCACCGCGGTCCCAACACATACGCCGGTGCTGGGTTCATCGAGGCGATCAGTCGGATCAGCGCGTCGGGGGCTTCCTCGACATCGGGTGCAACCTCGCTGCTTTCGCGAGCGGTCAGCGCCAACAGGTGCTGCCGTCCTGCCTCGTCGAGGCGCAGGCTGCGGGCCAGCGCCTCCAGCACATCCGTCGAGGCGTTGATCGGGCGGCCCTGTTCCAGCCACGTGTACCACGTGACCGAGACGCCGGCGAGGAGAGCGATTTCCTCCCGACGCAGGCCGGGTGTGCGTCGGCCGCGGCCAGGTGGGAGACCGACGTCCTCGGGCCGGAGTGCCTCACGACGAGCCCGCAGGAATGCGGCGAGTTCGTCACGACGGTTCATACCCCTATTGGAGCAGAGATGTGAGGTCGTAGAACGTTTCGCTGCCGACGGTGACGGTCTGGAACGTCGCCGCCACCCAACTGCTGATCTGACCGGACGTGCTGGAGGTGTTGTTACCGCCGCCAGGACCGCCCATCCCGCCGCTCGCGACGAAATAGTGGATCGCTCCGTTGGCGACCATCTGCTGGAAACCCGCGAGGGTCGGCCACTCGTCGGTGCCGTTGAACCCGCCGATCGCCATCACCGGATCGTCGGTCGCCAACTGATAGCCCGCGGCGCGGTTGGCGCCGATGGTGGCCAGCGCGTAGGTGTAGCCGGCCTTGCCGTCCTTCAGGAACTGCACGACCTCAGCACTGGGAGCGCCGGCGTTCAATAGTCCGCCGGGCCCGCCCGCACCTCCGGGGCGCACGCCGGGCAGGCCGGGGAAGTCGGGCAGGCCGGGGAAGTCGGGCAGGCCGGGGAAGTCGGGCAGGCCGGGGAAGTTGGGCAGGCCGTTGCCATCGGTCACGCCGGGCAAGCCGGGGAATCCGCCGGGGCGACCACCCGGGCCGAAGCGCGCGCCGGGCACCATCGGGCCGGCGGTGGGAATCGCTCCGCCGTTGCTGCTCGCGTTGGCAACGGTTTCGAGGCTGTAGGCGGCCGGGCCGATCAAGCCGACGACCGCTGCGGCACCCATCGCCCACACCGTGGCCTCGTGGCCGATCGCCAGACCGACAATCGCCATACCGGCCGCAGCCAGGATCGCGATCCGGATCCAGGGGTTCCAGTCCGGTGTGCGGTTCAGTAGGACGTAGGCCCACCATGCTGACAACACCACAGCACTGGCCATGATCGCCCGCGACCACCACAGGCGGCGGATGGTCCACATCATCGTCACGCCGATGCCCACGAGGGCGCCGATGGCCGGGGCCAGAGCTACCGAGTAGTACTCGTGGATGATGCCCTCACCGAGGCTGAATACAGCGCCGGTGACGAACAGCCAGCCGCCCCAGATGATGATCGCGGCACGCATTCGATCCAGCCGTCCTGCACGTCCGGCGATGACGAGTCCGACGGCGCCGAACAGCAGTGCGGCGGGAATCAGCCACGAGGACTGCCCACCCCACGATGAGTTGAACATGCGGGTCCAGCCGGTGGGGCCCCACGCTCCGGCCTGACCCGGACCGCCACCGCCGACGACGCTGCCGGTCTCGTTACCGGTGAGGCGACCGAAGCCGTTGTAGCCGAACACGAGGTCGAGCACACTGTTGTCGGTGGAGCCGCCGATGTACGGGCGGCTGTCCTTGGGCCACAGTTCGACGACTGCGATCCACCAGCCCATGGCCACGATCAGCGCGCCGCCACCGATGAGCAGTTGCCACATGCGCTTGCCCAGTTTCGGTGGGCCGGCGACAAGGTATGCGAGTGCGAACACCGGCAGCACGATCAGGGCCTGCAGCATCTTGGTGAGGAAGCCGAAGCCGAGGAACACGCCGGCCCACACGAGCCACTTCGTCTTCCCGTCCTCGATCGCTCGGGTGACGGCGTACGCCGCAGCGACCATCAGCAGCACGAGCAGCGCGTCGGGGTTGTTGTAGCGGAACATCAGCACGCCCACCGGCGTAAGCGCCATCGCAGCACCGGCGATCAGACCGGCGACCGCACCGAACCAGCGCTTGATCGTGAGGTACAGCAGGCCCACGGCAGCGACACCTGCGAGCGCCTGGGGCACCAGGATGCTCCACGAGTTCACGCCGAAGATCCGTGCCGAGATCTCCATCACCCACAGCGAGGCAGGTGGTTTGTCGACGGTGATGAAGTTGGCCGAGTCGCTGGAGCCGAAGAAGAACGCCTTCCAACTCTTCGTGCCAGCCTGCACCGCCGCCGAGTAGAAGTCGTTGGCCCACCCCTGCGCGCCGAGGCCCCAGAGATACAGCACGCCAGTAGCGATCAGTAGTGCCGCCACGGAGGGGCGAACCCAGCGCGGATCCCCTGATTGGGTCTCAGGTTCGAGCGGCGGTGCTTCCAGCGTGGTCATGATGTCAGCATCGGCCGCGCCCATGGGAGCAGGCTCTGGCTTTGCTGAGAAGTTGCTGTGAGCGTCAGCCGCCATTGCTGGCGGGCACGTACGTGCGGCACGGCTGACCACGGAGTGCGCCACACGCGGGCGGTGCCGGTGCGGTGATGGTGACCGGCACGACCGACAGCACGAGTCGCGATGGGTGAGCGGCGTCGTGGGCAATGGTGACGGTTTCGCCCGCGGAGATCGTGCGGAACTCCCATACGGCCCGGTTGTCGCCGGGGGCATGGATCGTCAGTCGGATGCGACTGCCCTTGCGGAACGGTTGCGCGAAGGGGAACAACTCGACGCGTACGGGTACGAACTCGCCCGCAGGGAGGTCGGCGGCATCGGCCTCGGTGTGCGTTTGCACCGGGCGTAGTTCGGTGCTGGCAGCGTCGTCGAGCTTGCGCTGGCTCGCTCGCAGCCAGCCACTTTGGACGTAGATCTCCGTACCGTCGGGGCGCACTTCACTGATGGTGACCTCGAGGTCGGTGTCGCTCAGAGAGGCCTTGACCCACAGGTCGACCGAGCCGGGCCCGACGACCACGGTGTCGGTGGTGAGCGCGGGGGTGATGAACCCGAGACCTTTGCCGTCGGGCAGTGGTTGCCAGTTGTACTTCACATCGGCGCGCCACACACCGTTGCTGTCGCCCGTGTAGAACGTGGCGGGCAGTGCCTTCGGGTCGGCGATGTAGCTGCTCTCACCGGGTGTGTTGAGCGGAGAACCGTCCGAGACGAGACAGCCGCAGCCGTCGAGGTTCCACACGCGGGCTTCTGCCTCGGGGATCGGCCAGGCGCTGAACTCGGCGGTGAAGTTCGGCTCGGGGGTGCCGGCAGAGAAGTTGTCGTTGCCACCCTGTTCGAACAACACGCGGACCGGCTTCTCGCTCTCGAACGCCGACAGCGCCTCGGCGTAGGTCTTGCCGGCGAAGCGGTTGGTGAACGCCTCGAAGGTGCCGACGCCCCAGATCGCGTTGCCGAGGATCGGGGCGATCGTGTTGCCAGCCGTGAGGTCGGGCACCTTCTTGGCAACGTACAACTGCAAGAACTCGAAGTACCGCCCGGCGATCGGCGGGCTGAGTGCTTCGGTGTGCAGACCGTTGGTCAAGGTGACGTAGACGTGCGGCGATCCGGTGAAGGCCGGGACCATCGCCGGGAAGTGTCCACCGGTCTGCTCGTCCTGCCAGGCGCCGGCCAGGAACACCGGCACCTTGATCTTGTTCACGAATGTCACCGGCGCCAGCGAATCACCCAGCGCATTGGTGTAGTACGGGTTGTCCTGGATCTCCTGCACGAGGTCGGGGTTCTGCAGACGCAACAGCTGGTTGTCGGCGCAGCGGGTGTCGCCGCCGTCGGCGCGGGTCTTGGTCCATTTCTGACCGTACGGCTTGGATTCATCCACACGTTGTTGCGTCCAGTTGACGGCGAAGCCGGTGTTGAGGATGCCGCCCGGGTACAGCGTGCTGCGGTAACTGTCATCGATGACGGACAACGGGGTGATGCTGTTCAGGCTGGGTGGCTGCGTGGCGGCGACGAACAGTTGGCTGATGCCCGGGTAGCTGATACCCACCATCCCAACCTGGTTGCCTGCCACCCACGGCTGCGCAGAGACGGCCTCGATCACGTCGTAGCCGTCGACCGACTGTGCGGTCTCGAAGAAGCGGTACGAGCCTCCGCTGCAGCCGGTGCCGCGCATGTTGACCCCGACGTAGGCGAAGCCCTGCAGCGTGTAGATCGCTGCGGTGGCGGCGCTGTCGGGGTCGCTGGGCTGGTAGCCGCTGTACTCGACGACGGTGGGGTAGGGACCCTTCTCGACAGGTCCAGGAAGGATCACGTTGGCGCTCAGCGTGGTGCCATCGCGCGTGACGATGTAACCGAACCCACCGGCGGGCAGCAGCGTCTGCTGCTCGGTGTAGAGCGATGGTGAGGGCACGTCGTCGGGGCCGGTCACCGTGATAGGTCCTGAGTGCTCGGTGCCCGATGCAACCACCCAGCCGTCACCAGCCGTCAGCTCACGGAACAGCGTGGTTCCGTTGGCGTCGACCACGTTGGTGACCGTGAGTGTGCCGTCGGGGGCGGTGACCTTTACCTCGGCACCCGGCTTCGCGCCGAGCACGGCGATCTGTTGCACACCCGGCTGGACGGTGAACGACGTAGCGACGGCGACATCCGTGCTGACAGGGATCGCCACCGTCGTGTCGGGTGACGAAGATCCGTTACTGCTGCAAGCGGCCAGTAACAGGGCGGCGACCAGGGCGAGGGGCAAGCGACGTGACGTCATATGTCGATTCTCACACTTCCGCGGGCCAGAATGGCAAGCGTGATCGATCTGCAGGCGATGCTCGCCGACCTGGAACTGTTGGTGAACACCGAGTCACCGTCGCTCGACGTGGCCCTGCTCACGCGGTCGGCGTCCGTACTCGCAGGTCTCATCGAGCAACGACTTGGCTCGGCGGCGCAGATCATCGATGGCCCGGCCGGCCCGCACGTGCATTGGTCGGGTGGCGGGACGCCGCGAGTGCTCATCGTCGGACATCACGACACGGTGTTCCCCGTGGGTTCGTGCGCCGCGCGCCCGTTCACGATCGAGGACGGGCGGGCGAAGGGTCCGGGCGTGTTCGACATGAAGGCGGGCATTGTGCAGGCCCTGCATGGTGTGGCCTCGCTCGCCGATCGCAGTGGTATCGAGATTCTCATCACCAGCGACGAAGAAGTGGGCAGCACCACCAGCCGGGAACTGATCGAGGAGCGCGCCCTGGCATGTGGCCGCGTGCTGGTGCTCGAGCCCAGTGCCGACGGCGGCGCGCTGAAGACCGCACGCAAGGGCACCGGCACGTTCGAACTGCTGGTGCATGGCCGCGCGGCGCACGCCGGTCTGGAACCGGAGAAGGGCATCAACGCGCTGGTGGCCGCGGCCGAACTGGTCACGAAGGTGATCACATTTGCGGACGAGACAAAGGGCACCACTGTCACGCCCACCGTGGCCGCTGCGGGTACGGCAGAGAACGTGGTGCCTGAGTTGGCACGAGTGCTGGTCGACGTACGCGTCGAACAGCCGGGCGAGAAGGAACGTCTGGAGGCATTGTTCGCAGCCCTCACGGTGTCGGTTGCCGATGCCCGAATCGAGGTGCTGGGGGGTCTCAACCGACCGCCGATGCCCTCGACAGCGTCGGCCGAGTTGTTCCCAGTGGCCGTTGCTGCGGCTGCCGCTGCCGGTCTGGCGCCTGTGCGCGGTGTCAGCGTTGGCGGCGGCAGCGATGGCAACTTCACCGCCGCCCGTGGCGTCCCCACGCTTGACGGACTAGGTGCCGTGGGTGAAGGCGCGCACAGCGACCGGGAGTACGTGCTGGTCGACACGCTGTTGCCGCGAGCCGAGCTGCTGGCGGCGATCCTCTCTCGCTTGTGAGCCGACTGAGCTCAGTGCTTGGGACCGTCGAGCGCGGTGAGGCCACCGGCGCCGAGGGTGCCGGCGCTGCGGTAGACGTCGAGTTTGGCGCGGCTGTCGTCGATGTCGAGGTTGCGCATGGTGAGTTGACCGATGCGGTCGAGCGGGCCGAACGCCTGATCCTCCACCTTCTCCATACTCAACCGCTCGGGGTGGTACGTGAGGTTCGGGCTGGTGGTGTCGAGGATCGTGTAGTCGTCGCCACGGCGTAGACGCAGCGTGACCTCGCCGGTGACGGCAGCGCCGACCCAGCGCATCAGCGGTTCGCGCAGCATCAGCGACTGCGGGTCGAACCAGCGGCCTTCGTAGAGCAAGCGGCCGAGGCGGCGGCCCATCGTGCGGTAGTTCTCGATCGTGCCTTCATTGTGGATACCGGTGATCAGACGCTCGTAGGCGATGTGCAGCAGCGCCAAGCCCGGCGCTTCGTAGATGCCGCGGCTCTTGGCCTCGATGATGCGGTTCTCGATCTGATCGCACATGCCCAGGCCGTGGCGACCACCGATGACGTTCGCCGCATCGACCAGCTCCACCTGCGTGGCGAACTCCTGGCCGTTGATCGCGACGGGCCAACCTTCGTGGAAGCGGATGCTGACGGTTTCCGCAGTGACCGACACCTCGTCGCGGTAATGGGCGACGCCCATGATCGGGTCGACGATGTCCATGCTGGTGCCGAGTTCTTCGAGCAGTTTGGCCTCGTGTGTCGCGCCCCAGATGTTGGCGTCGGTGCTGTACGCCTTCTCCTTGCTGGCGCGGTACGGCAGGTTGCGGGTGGTGAGGAACTCGCTCATCTCAGTGCGGCCACCCAGCTCGGTGACGAAGTCGTGGTCGAGCCACGGCTTGTAGATGCGCAGCTTCGGGTTCACCAACAGCCCGTAGCGGTAAAAGCGCTCGATGTCGTTGCCCTTGTAGGTGCTGCCGTCGCCCCAGATGTCGACGCCGTCCTCGTGCATCGCCGTGACCAGCAGTGTGCCGGTGACCGCCCGCCCGAGTGGGGTGGTGTTGAAGTACGTCTTGCCGGCGGTG
>CAIXHI010000255.1 GCA_903919215.1 uncultured Acidimicrobiaceae bacterium | reverse complement strand
GATCTTCTGGCCCGTCTTGGTGATCATGTCGACACCCTCGTGCCGGCGCCCACCTGAGCGCGGGGCACCCCAGCTATCACTGAACCAGCACAGACCCTGTACCGGGAACTGCTTGATCGCCAGGACGCCGCCCGGCAACGTGACCACCGGCCCGGAGACGGGCGCACTGGTGGGAGCAGCGACCGTGGTGGTGACTGCACTCGCGGGCAGGCACACGATCTGA
Source organism: uncultured Acidimicrobiaceae bacterium (assembly GCA_903919215.1). GTDB lineage: Bacteria > Actinomycetota > Acidimicrobiia > Acidimicrobiales > Ilumatobacteraceae > UBA668. The sequence goes on along the minus strand of CAIXHI010000255.1, from coordinate 2,954 downwards.
CCGGGGTGGATCACGGTGGTCGCCACGGCCTTGTTCGCGGCCAACACCGCAGCGAGTGTCACCCCGTTCTTGCTGGCGATACGGATCCAGTAGTCGCCCGACAGCACGGTGTAGGTGGGGCCGGCGCACACCACTGCTGCGGCGGGGACCGACGTGCTGGCCTCGACCCGCCGTCCGGCGACGAACGGTACGGCCGCCAGACCCGCCACCAATGCCCCACTCCACACGAGCGCCCGGGCGCGCGCGGACCGTGTGGACACGGTCGTTCGAGTGGTGGTCGGCATGTTCACGGATCGGGGACTCCAATGTGCTCGTGAAGATGTATCGGCACGCTCCGGCGCTCCCATGAGCGCCCATGCCGCAGACCAGGCTACCTACGAGTAACATGGCAGTGTGCGCGGTCAACGTGTCCTCGTCAGCGGTATGGGCAGCGAGCTCGGCTCGCTCGTCGCCGCCAAGCTCGAGGCAGAGCCGTGGGTGGGCAAGCTGGTCGGCATCGACGTCGACCCGCCGCGACGCCGCCTCCACAGGGCGGAGTTCCATCTGCTGCAGCCGTCACAGCGCGAGCGCATCGTCGATGTGGTCACCAAGTTCAACCCCCACGTCGTGATCAACCTCAGCGTCTGGGAGCCAGATGCCCGCGCCGGCCTGGTCCACGCTCGCCAGTTCACCGCCGATGCCGCCACTGCCATCATCGGCGCCGCAGCAGAGTGCCCGGCGCTGGAGAGCATGGTGGTGCGCAGCGGTATCGAGGTGTACGGCCGCGGTCGCAACTCACCCACACGTCCCGACGAGGCAGCCGCCCTGCACCCCACCAGCGAGTACGGACGCATGCTGGCAGACATCGAGCGTCAGGCCCGCGAGGTCGGGCGGCGCGTGAAGATCGCCGTCGGGAAGCTGCGGTTGGCTCCGGTACTCGGCAAACACGTGCCCAGCCCGCTCGGCCGCTTGCTACGGCAGCCGATCGTTCCCTACAGCCTGCTCGCCGATGCGCCGTTCGCCGTGATCGAGGACGGCGATGCAGCACGGGCCTTTGTCGCCGCTGCCGCGTGCCGGCTCGACACGCCGGTGAACATCGTCGCCCCCGGCGCAATCACGGCCCTGCAAGCGATCGCTCGCGGCCGCCGCGTCCCGCTGCCGCTCGTCGGGCCCGAATGGTGGGCCGCCGGCAAGCTCAGTCATCTGCTCGGCGCACCGATCCCCGAACATGTCATCGAACTGATGCACCGCGGCCGGTTGGCCGATGGCGCCAAGGCCCAAGAAGTGCTCGGCTTCGTACCAGCGCTCACGACACCCGACGTCATCGACCACCTCTACGCATGGGAGAGCGTCGTGCGCATCGGCAGCATCAGCTCCAATATCGAGGGGGTGGCCTGATGGCTGAGCTGATCGAGTTCCCGCGTCGGGCCGCACACGCCGCCACGCGCGTCAGCACCACACTCGTGGAACCGCTGCGAGCCGTGTGGCCCGCCTTCTCGGTCGACGACTTCGGCCGCGACCCGCACTTCATCTCGGCGATGGCACCGCTGTTCCGGCTGCGCTGGGATGTCAGCGTCGGCGGACTGCACCATCTGCCCGTGCGGACAGGGGCGCTGCTGGTGTGCAACGTGCGGCGCTGGTCGTTGGGCAACATCTATTCCGCGCTCGCGCTCAGCGAAGCGCTCGATCGCCCGGTGCGTTTCGCTGGCCGACCCGACATTGCGCCGGTCAGTTCGGTGATGCGCCGACTCGGCGGTCTGCTGGCACAACCTGCCGATGTGCTCGGCGCGTTGCGTCATCACGAACTGGTGTTGGTCTCGGCGTCACCCACGGCCCATCCTCGCCACGCCGGCACTGTGCCGCACGAGCTGGTCGGTCCGGCGGTGGTCGCCGGTGTGCCGGTGTTCCCGGTGGCCACGATGAGCAGCACCGTCGGCCGCAGCGCGCGGGCCGAGGTCGGCCCGCAGGTGCGTCCCCGCCGCAAGCGTCGCGGGCCACTGGCCGAAGTGGAACTTGCCGAACAGGTGCAGCAACATCTGCAGCGCATGCTCGACGTGTTCGGCGGTGTGCAGACCGGCGTCGCGCCGATCGATTGGTTGGCGGAGGGCTGACATGGCGTACGCCCGCTCCTCCGATGGCATTCGCCTGCATTACGAAGTGCTCGGCCGATCCGGTGCCACACCGGTGCTGATGATCCAAGGGCTCGGCGCCGACAAGCACGGGTGGGACATGCAGCGCTACCGCCTTGCACTGCACTACCGAGTGATCGCGCTCGACAACCGTGGCGCCGGCCGCAGCGACAAACCCTTCGGCCACTATTCGCTCGAGCAGATGGCCGATGACGCGATCGCCGTGCTCGACGCCGCGGGTGCGACGCAAGCGCACATCGTCGGCGCGTCCATGGGCGGGGCCATCACACAGATCATCGGGCTGAAGTACCCCGAACGAGTGCTGTCACTCACGCTCGCGTGTACCGCATGTCGCAATCACCCGTGGCGACGCGAACTCCTGCAGGGTTGGGCAACAGCAGCCACTGAACGAGGTGTCGGGGCCATGACCCGCGAAGCTGCCCGATGGGTCATCGGGCCCCGTTCGTTCCGCCGACTGGTCCCTGCCTTCGGCTGGCTGGGGCCGCTGGCGATGGGACGCACCTCCCACGCGTTCGTGTCACAGGTGCGAGCGATCCTCGACGTCGACGACAACATGTCCGATCGCCTCGGCGAGGTGACCGCACCCACGCTCGTGCTCGTGGGCAATCAAGACATCCTCACGCCACGCGGCGACAGCGAGGAACTGGCCGATCGACTGCCGAACGCCGAACTGGTGGTCATCTCCGGTGCCGCCCACGGGTTCATGGTCGAGCACGCGACCACGTTCAACAAGGTGTTGCTCGACTTCCTCGCCCGAGTCGCAGTGCTGCGCCGCGAGGCCGCCATCGACATCGACATCGCCAAAGCCGGCTGAACCGGCTCACT
>CAIXHI010000254.1 GCA_903919215.1 uncultured Acidimicrobiaceae bacterium | reverse complement strand
TTCATGTCGAACCCGTGGGCGATGCAGGTGCTGTAGGCGATCACCAGCGACACCCCCGGCCAGGCATCTGCTTCCAGCAGCGCCTTCACCGTCTGTACATCGCTGGATCCCATCGCGATCTTGGCCACGTAGACGTCACCGAAGCTCATTGCTTCCAGCCCGAGATCCTTCTTCATCCCGCCTTTGCCGCCAGCGGCGAACTTCGCCACCGCTCCGCGTGGTGTCGCCTTGGAGGCCTGGCCGCCGGTGTTGGAATACACCTCGGTGTCCATCACCAGGATGTTGACGTTGCGGCCGCTGCCGAGCACGTGGTCAAGACCACCGGCACCGATGTCGTACGCCCACCCGTCGCCGCCGACGATCCACACACTCTTGCGGACCAGGGTGTCGGCCAGATCGAGCAACCGCCTGGCATCGGCACCGTCGAACGCAACCAGTACCGACTTCAGTGCCGCGACTCGCTCGCGCTGGGCGCGGATCCCCAACTCGCCGTCATCGTCGTGGCCGGCGACGATGGCGTCGACCGCCTCGGCGCCGAGGGCAGCGTTCAACTGCGGACGCAGCACGTCGACCATCACCAGCGCAGTACGCCGTTGCGACTCGAACCCGAGGCGGATGCCGAGACCGAACTCGGCGTTGTCCTCGAACAGGCTGTTGGCCCACGCAGGACCTCGCCCTTCCGCATTCTTGGCATACGGCGTGGTGGGCAGGTTGCCGCCGAAGATGCTGCTGCAGCCAGTGGCGTTGGCGATCAGCATGTGGTCACCGAACAACTGGGTGAGCAACTTCAGGTACGGCGTCTCGCCGCAGCCGGAGCACGCACCGCTGAACTCGAACAGTGGCTCGCGCAGTTGGCTCGTCTTCACTGACGCGGGGTCCCACTGCGCCGGGTCGGCGGACGGGGTGGCGAGGAAGGTATCCCACGCAACTCGCTCGGCGTCGAGGTGCTCGCCGATCGGCCGCATGTTGATGCTCTTGCGCTTCACCTGACTCTTGTCGTGCGCGGGGCACGCCTGCACGCACACACCACAGCCGGTGCAGTCATCGGGGGCGACCTGCACGGTGAGCTTCATCCCCGGCACCTCACGGCTGCGGAAGTCCTTCGACTTCATACCCTCCACCTGATCGGCTGGCGCATACACCTTCATCCGGATCGCAGCGTGCGGGCAGACAATGGCGCACTTGCCACAGTCGATACAGAGATCGGCCTCCCAGATCGGGATCTCATCGGCGATCGTGCGCTTCTCGAACTTGGAGGTGCCGGTGGGGAACGTTCCGTCGGGCGGCAACGCACTGACGGGCAGCAGGTCGCCGTCACCGGCGAGCATGATCGCGGTCACCTTCTGCACGAAATCGGGGGCGTCGCCGCTGACCGCCGGGCGACGCAGATCCGTGGCCGTCACGGTGGCCGGGATCGCCACTCGGTGCAGATTCTCCAGTGATTTGTCGACCGCGGCCACGTTGCGTTCAACCACGACATCGCCGCGGGCGCCGTAGCTCTTCTTGATCGCGCCCTTCAGCTCGCGCAATGCCTCCTCGGTGGGCAGTACGCCGGCGAGACCGAAGAAGCACGCCTGCATGACCGTGTTGATCCGGCCGGCGAGGCCGGCATCTCGGGCGACAGTGGCAGCGTTGATGGTGTACAGCTGCAACTGCCGATCGATGATCTGCTGTTGCACCTCGGCGGTGAGCCGGTCCCACACATCGTCGGGGCCGTACGGCGAGTTGATCAGCACTGTTGCGCCAACGGCTGCGAGCCGCAGCACGTCCATGCGCGACAGGAAGTTCCACTGGTGAACACCCACGAACGTCGCCTCGTCGATGAGGTAACTGCCCTCTAGCGGACCCTCGTCGACGCGCACGTGGCTGATGGTCATACTTCCCGACTTCTTCGAGTCGTAGACGAAGTACGCCTGTACGTGCAGGTTGGTGTTCGAGCCGATGATCTTCGCTGTGTTCTTGTTAGCGCCCACGGTGCCGTCCGCGCCGAGGCCGTAGAACACCGCCCGCACCTTGGCGCGATCCGTGCTGAACGCAGGGTCGTACACCAGGCTGGTGTGGCTGACATCGTCGACGATGCCCACCGTGAACGGGTTCTTCGGGTTCGGCAGCGCCGCCTCGTCGAACACGGCCTTCACCATCGCTGGCGTGAACTCCTTGCTGCTGAGTCCGTACCGTCCGCCGAACACCCGCGGACGCTCGCCACCGGCCCAGGCGGCGGTCTCGCTGTGCCACAGCGCCGACAGCACATCGAGGTGCAGCGGATCGAACGGTGCGCCCGGCTCCTTTGTGCGATCGAGCACCACCACCGTGCGAGTGCTGGGCGGCAAGGCAGCAAGCAGTTGCGCCGTCGGGAACGGGCGGTACAGGCGTAACGCCACGACACCGACACGCTCACCTGACTCGTTCATCACGTCGACGGCCTCCCGCACCGCACCCACGCCGGAGCCCATCAGCACGATCACGCGCTCGGCATCGGCGGCGCCGTGGTATTCGGCGAGGTGGTACTGGCGGCCGGTGATCTCGGCGAAGCGGTCCATGGTCGCCTGCACGACGTCGGGCACCGCGGCGTGGAACGGGGTGCACGCCTCGCGGGCCTGGAAGAAGACATCGGGGTTCTGCGCGCTCCCCCGCAGCACCGGGCGATCGGGGTCGAGGCCGCGTTCGCGGTGAGCTCGGATGAGCGACTCGTCGACCAGTTGGCGCAGCTGTTCGGCAGTCGGCAGGACCACGGTGTTCAGCTCGTGGCTGGTGCGGAATCCGTCGAAGAAGTTGAGGAACGGCACGCGGGTGGCCAAGGTGGCCGTGTGCGCGACTGCCGCCATGTCGGCGGCTTCGGCGACGTTGTGCGCACACAGCATCGCGAAGCCTGTGCTGCGAGCCGCCATGACGTCGCTGTGGTCGCCGAAGATGCTGAGGGCATGTGTGGCCACCGTGCGAGCGGCGACGTGAATCACCGTGGGTGTCAGTTCGCCGGCGATCTTGAACATCTCGGGCAACATCAGCAGCAGACCCTGGCTGGCGGTGAACGTGGTGGCCAACGCTCCGCGCAGGACCGCTCCGTGCAGCGTTGCCGCGGCACCGGCCTCGCTCTGCATCTCGATCACCTCGGGGACGACACCCCACAGGTTCGGGTGGCCCTTGGCGCTCCACTCATCGGCATGCTCGCCCATCGGCGAAGCGGGAGTGATCGGGTAGATCGCAATCACCTCGGAGAGCAGATGCGCGACCCGCGCGACCGCCTCATTGGCATCGACTACCTCACGTCGCAGCTCGGCTGCGGAAGCCTGGTCGTACACACAGGCACCCTACGAACGAACCGATGCGGGGGCAAAGGGTCTTTCGACCCCGCCGAACACGCATCAGGCCCTAGGTCCCTGGCCCGCGCACCCCTATTCGCGGCACGATTCGCCCGGAAGGGAACATCTCCATGCCCGAGGCCCACTACTTGAGCCAGACCGACACGATCATGTGGACAGTCGAGGCTGATCCGTTGTTGCGCAGCACGATCCTCGGCGTCGCGCTCCTCGACGGCGCACCCGAGTGGTCACGCCTGCGTGCCCGAATGGAGGAGGTCACGCACCACGTGCCGGCCCTGCGCGAGAAGGTGCGGCCGGTCCCGCTGCATCCGACGATGCTGCGCTGGGAGCCCGACCCCACCTTCGACCTCAGTTTCCACCTCCGGCACATCAGCCTTCCCGCGCACAGCGGTGTGAGCGAGTTGCTCGACTGGGTCCGCACCGAGGCAATGGGCGGCTTCGACCTCTCCCGTCCGCTGTGGGAGTTCACGCTGGTCGAGGGGGTCGGTCGGCAGGCGGCATTCGTGATGAAGGGCCACCACGTGGTGACGGACGGTATCGGCGCTGTGCAACTGGCGGCCCATCTGTTCGACCTCGAGCAGTATCCCCCGCAATCGCAGCCCACCGATCGTCCAGTGGCGCGACGCCCCCACCCTGTGTCGTTGCTCCGCGACGTCATCCTCCACGACGTCGAAGGCGCGGTCGATCTTGCGCGGCACCAACTCAACTCAGTGATACCCACCCTGTTGGAAGCCACCCGTCATCCGCAGCGGGCCGTCGGCGAGCTCGTCGACACCGCACGCTCGATCGGCAAGGTCATCGCTCCCAGCATCTCCCCCAAGTCGCATGTCATGGTGGGCAGGGTGGCGATGTCGAACCTGCGCACGCTCGAGATTCCCGTCGACGACATGCGCAACGCAGCCAAGCAGGTCGGCGGCACGATCAACGACGCCTTCCTGGCCGGTATCGCGGCCGGGCTCCACCGGTATCACGTGCATCACGATGAGGACATCGACGAACTGCGGGTGGCGATGCCCATCTCGTTGCGCAATGAACACCACGACGAAGGGGGCAACCACATCACGGTGATGCGCTTCACCCTGCCGATGGGTGCCGCGCCGATCGGTGAACGCATCGCCGCGATGCGATCAGCCTTGGATGGTGTCCGCCACGAACGCTCGCTGGAGCACACCAGTGCCATCGCCGGCTTCCTCAACCTGCTCCCCAAGGGAGCGATCGGGGCGATTCTCAAGGGTGTCGACTTCCTGGCCAGCAACGTCCCCGGCGTTCCGGTGCCGCTCTGGCTGGAGGGTCGCCGGGTGCTGCGTTTCTACCCCTTCGGACCCACCGCCGGGGCAGCCTTGAACGTGACCCTGATGTCGTACGACGGGCTGTGCTGCATCGGCGTGAATGCGGATGCCGCCGCGATCCCCGACCCCGATGTGCTGGCCAACTGTCTACGCGAGGGCTTCGACGAGGTGCGTGCGAGTTCGCCGCGGGCCAAGCGCCCATAACGACGCTTCCGGGCAGGATCAGTTTCGGTTTCCGGGTCTGATCCTTCCCAGACGCCGAGCTGGGACGGATCCTTCCCAGAAACCGCAGGGTGAGCCAGGGCGTGCGCTAGTGCCCGGCGGGGGAACGGCGGACGGTGAGCCGACTCCAGGCACCGACGTACACCGAGTCGCCCTCGTGCAGCGCTCGCGGCACGCCGGCCACCAGCGACGGTGTCGCGTCGGTGGGTTCCTCATCAAGCGTGACGACATAGGTGCCGTTCGTGGACGAAAGATCGACCACAGTGAGTTGGTCGCCATCGACCACCAGTTGCGCATGTCGGCGCGACACCCCGGTGTCGTCGTCGAGCGGCACCTGGGGCAGGATGTCGCGGCCCGGCGAAGTGCGACCGACGAGTGCCGTCTGGCCGTCGATGGCGATGCGCGTGCTGGACTCCGGCGGGCACGGCTGATCCGCCAACGCGCCCTTCAGCGCGTACCAACCAGCAGCAACTGCGACGTCCACGCTCCAGGTCACCTCGGCCATGTGCGCAACCGTAGCGTTGGCGCGCCGGTCAGGAGTGACTACGGTCATCGGAATGCCCAAGGCGTTCCTGCACCCGTTTGCCAAGCCCACCCGCGAATCGTTCATCCGTATCGTCCGCGGCGAGGGCGCGTTGCTTTACACCGCCGACGGGCGCGAACTCGTCGACGGAATGGCGAGCCTCTGGTACTGCGCCATCGGCCACGGACGCAAGGAGATGGCCGACGCCATCGCCGCGCAGATCACCACACTCGAGTCCTACTCGGCATTCGACCCGTTCACCACCGATCCGGCCGAGGAGCTCGCCGAGTTGTTGCGCGAGATCGGCCCGATCCCCGATGCCCGCGTGTTCTTCACCGGCTCGGGCGGCGAGTCCATCGACACTGCGATGAAGCTCGCCCGTATCGCCCACGTGCAGGCCGGCCAGGGTCAGCGCAAGCTGATCATCTCGCGTGCCCGCGGCTACCACGGCACCACCTACGGCGGCACAAGCGCTCAGGGCATCGCACCGAACCGCGAGAACTTCGGCCCGTTCGTCGACGAGGTCGTGCAAGTGCCGGCCGACGATGTCGAGGCGTTGGCCACGCTGATGAGCCAGCGCAGCAACGAGGTCGCCGCCGTCATCGTCGAGCCGGTGCAGGGCGCTGGCGGTATCTACCCGGCCCAGGACGGCTACCTGGAGAGCGTCCGCAAGCTGTGCGATCAGCACGGCGCCTATCTCGTGTTCGATGAGGTCATCACCGGTTTCGGCCGCCTGGGCAGCTGGTTCGCGGCCCACCACTACGGCGTCACCCCCGACTTCGTGACGTTCGCCAAGGCTGTCACCTCCGGCTATCAACCGCTCGGCGGCGTGTTCGTCGGGCCCAAGCCCACGGCCGCACTCGAGGCCGACACGAACTTCTTCCTGCGCCACGGCATGACCTACTCCGGCCACACCACGGCGTGCGCGGCGGCGCTGAAGAACCTGGAGATCATCCAGCGTGAGCAGCTCGTGGCGCGAGCGACGCACGTCGGCGGTCGGCTGGAGGCTGGTCTGCGATCGCTGGCCGACGACGGAGCCGTCGACCACATCCGTGGCCTCGGCGCGATGTGGGCCGTGGGCCTGCGTCCCGATCAGAACGCGATGGCGATCCGCGACGCGATGTTCGAGGGTGGCGTCGTCTGCCGAGCCCTCAATGCCGACTCGTTGTTGTTCTGCCCGCCGCTCGTCACCACTGACGAACAGATCGATCGCATCGTTGATGCGGTCGCGGCGGCCGTGGCCAGCTGAGCTATCAGGCCGGCGGCTGTGTCCGCGGGCGCGAGGCGACGATACCCAGGACGGCGCAGAGCAGCAGGCCGATGAACGGCAGCACCGTGACCATCACGCTGTTCAGCGCCAGTACGCCGAACAACACCAGATCGATGGCCACGAAGCCGAAGAAGAGGAACCCCAGCGCCGCAATGCCGATGAGTCGCGAGACCTTCATGATGCCCCCCCGAATCCTGCTGCGATCGCAGCCTTGGCCATGGCCAGCAACATGACGGCCAGCGGGCCACCGGTTGCAATCGTCAGGGCGAGCGCCACATAGGTGACGGGCGACTCGAACGGGCCGCCCTCAATCTGCAGTCGCACCGTTCCGCTGCACACACCGTTGCTGTCGACCTGCTCACCCGAGACGGTGAACTCGACACCAGCAGGGACGAACTTGGGAAGGCTGTAGTCCTTCGTTCCCGAGTTCGAGGTATTCGTGCTGGTGCCTCGCCAGCTGTCGATCTCCACCTTCCCGAACGGAGGTGGTAACTCCAGCCAGATCGATCCGCGGTACGCGCCGGGAGCGCTGCCCACCGAACCCTGCCAGTCCACTGTGTCCTTGCGCGGCACCGTGACCAGATTGTTCCCGATCGTCGATGCGTCGACGGTGAGATCCTTGTTCTGCCAGACACCAGAGGCTGTGCACTCTCCTCCCAATTGGGCAGCTGCGGGCCCGCTGGATCCGATGACCAGCAACCCGAACAGCAACCCGACGAAGACCCATCGAGTCGGTCTCATGAGACCTCCTTCGCGCCGGGGAGGGCATACCCTCCAACGCGCATGGTGAACCCGTCAGGCGGCGAGCACTAGGGCCACATGGCCATCTCAGTCGTTGGCGAGCAGCTGGATCAGGCTGCTGGTGTCCCAGCGACGGCCGCCACGAGCGATGACCTGTGCGTAGAACTGGTCGATCAGCGCGGTGACCGGCAAGCGGGCACCGTTGCGGTT
>CAIXHI010000253.1 GCA_903919215.1 uncultured Acidimicrobiaceae bacterium | reverse complement strand
GGATCAGGGGCGGGGGACGAGGGCGTCGAGCAGTGCCGGGCGGACGGCTAGTGCTCGCGCCATCGTGTGCGCACGCCACACGTGGCGATGCGGCAGCGTCTCGGTGGTGAAGCCGATGGCGCCGTGGATCTGCACGCTGGCCTCACCGTTCAAGCGAGCGGCTTCGTCGGCGTAGTACTTGGCGATGATCGCTTCTTCGGCGAATCCGTCGGCGTCGCCGTCCAGCGCCGTCGCTGCGTAGCAGACCTGCGAGAACGCCCCCTCTGCGCGCACGGCCATATCGGCGCAGCGATGCTTGATCGCCTGGTTGGCGCCGATCGGCTTGCCGAACTGCTCGCGTACCTTCGCATAGGCCACGCCGAGGTCGCACTGCGCCTCTGCCGTACCCGCCTGCATCGCAGCACACAGCACCAGGCCGCGGATGAACACCGGGTCGAGGTCGGCCGCTACCGAGGCGATGACCGATCCGCCGAGTGTGCCGCGGGCGATGCGCACTGAACCGTCCACTGGATCGATCGGTACGAGCGCACAGTCGGCGAGCGAGTACAGCGCAGCGCGGGCCGCATCGCACACGACGACCAATGAGGCTTCGGCAGCGTGCATGACGGAGACGTCGTCGGTGTCCGTTGTGTCGCGAGTGGCGAGCGCCACCTGCACGGAACCCGACACGATCGACGCGGCCAGGTCGGCATCACCGGCGAACGCTGCAACCCGCGCGCCGAGCACACCGGGCAGGAACCCACCGGGTGCCAGGCCGCGGCCGAGTTCGCGGAACAGCATCGCTTCCTCGGCGAGGCCGTAGCCGACGCCACCGAAGCGTTCAGGCAGACCGAGCGACAGCCATCCCAATTCCGCGCACTCACGGAACAGGGCCGAGTCGATCTCGGCGCCGGGGGTCACGAAGACCGAGGCGTGCGCCGTGGCGGGCATGCGGGCAGCAAGGAACGACGCCACCGTGGTGGTGATCTCCTCTTGCTCGGCGGAAGGCATCAGGTCCATGTCCGGGTCACCCTCTCGGAAGGCCGAGCACGCGCTCGCCGATGATGTTGCGCTGGATCTCGAGCGTGCCGCCGCCGAAGCCGGCAGCAAAGGTGCGGAGCCAGTTGCCGGTCCAACCGCCCACGCGGAACCGGTCGATGTACTCGAGTGCGTCCGGGCCGAGGATCTCGATCGCCAGCCGTGACAGTCCCATGACCAGATCGCCGTACTGCAGACGCAGCATGGAACCCTCGGGTCCGGGCATACCCGTGCGGATGTTGCGCGAGATCGAGCGATACGTGATCGAGCGCAGCACAGTGATCTCGGCCTTCGCCGCGGCGAGGCGGCGGGCGTACTCGTCGTCCTTCAGTACCGGACGACCGTCGGGTCCACGGCGGGTGCGGCACTCGTCGATCAGCTCGTCGATGGAGCGTGTCGCGTGCATGATGTCGGCCATGAAGCCGGTGCCGCGCTCGAGCGTCAACGTCGACATGGCAACGCTCCAGCCGTCGCCCACCTGGCCGACGACGTTCGTGAGCGGGATGCGCACATCGTCGTAGAAGACCTCGCAGAACTCTGCACCGCGATCCATGGTGGAGATCGGGCGGACAGTGATGCCGGGCGTGCGCATATCGCAGATCACCCAGGTGAGGCCCTTGTGCCGCTGCTCGTCGCCAGTACGAATCAGCAGTTCCTGGTACTCGGCCATGTTGGCGAAGCTGGTCCAGATCTTCTGGCCGTTCACCACGAGTTCGTCGCCGTCGACGACGCCACGTGTGCGGATCGCCGCCAGGTCGCTGCCGGCACCCGGCTCGCTGAACCCTTGGCACCACACGACCTCACCCTTGAGGATCTTGGGTAGGTGGAACGCCTTCTGCTCGTCGCTGGCACGTGCGATCAGCGTCGGGCCGCCGTGGTTGACGCCCACGAAGCACGCACCGATCCACGGTGCGTCGGCCATCGCGTACTCCTCGTACCAGATCAGCTGCTGGATCGTGCTGAGGCCGCGCCCGCCGAACTCGGCAGGCCAGGAGATACCTGCCCATCCACCGTCGTGCTGCGCCTTCTGCCACGCAAGGTCGAACTCGCGGCTGTCGGGGCGATCACCGTGCGGGCGCGGTTCCCTGGGCACGTTCTCGTGCAGCCAGGTACGCACCTCGTCGCGGAAGGCGAGCTCGCCCTGGGTGAAAGAGAGGTCCACGGCCGCAACCTACTTGCCGTCGCGTGGCAGGCCCAAGGCCCGTTCCCCCAGCATGTTCTGCATCACCTGGTTGCTGCCGCCGGAGATCGTGTAGGCCTTCGCGTACAGCAGCTCGTCCTGCCAGCGCCCGTGGTCGGCCGCTTCGGACTCACCGTGGGCGAGCGTGCCACGCATGCCCTGCAGCATCACGCCGTACTCGGCAATGTCCCAGTTGAGATTGGCGAACGACAGCTTGCTGACCGGCACGTCCATCACTCGGCTCGTGCCGCGCTGACGGCGCTCCATCGTTGCCTGCGACATCAGCGTGGCGATCTGCACTCGCGCGGCGAATGCGGCGAGCGTTTGACGTACCGTCGGGTCGTCAGACGCCCGACCGTTCGCGCGTTGGCTCCTGCGGGCGAGGTCGATGAGCGCGTCGAGGTTCTGACGCAAGCGCACCACGAGTGCACCCACTCCAGCGCGCTCGGCGCCGAGGCTGTCGGTGGCGATGCGCCACCCGTCGTTCACGGCGCCAATCATCGCGCTCGCCGGCACCCGTACATCGCTGAAGAACACCTCGTTGAAGTCGCTGGTGCCGGTCATCTCTCGCAGAGGTCGAGTCTCGATACCGGGGAGCGACATGTCGAGGGCGAACGCGCTGATACCGGCCTGCTTCACGACGTTCGGATCGGTGCGAGCCAGCAAGTACCCCATGTCCGAGCGGTAGGCATTCGTGCTCCACACCTTCTGGCCGTTCACCACGTACACGTCGCCGTCGCGCACGGCAGTGGTGCGCATCGAGGCGAGGTCGCTTCCGGCATCGGGTTCACTGAACAACTGGCACCACACATGCTCGTAGCTGCGGATCGCCGGCAGGTAGATGTCGCATTGTTCGGGTGTGCCGAAGTTGATCAGCGCGTGTGATGCCAGCGAGCCGGCGCCGACCGGGGTAGGAGCGCGCTTACGAGCAAATTCGTCGCTGACGATGAACTCCTCGTCGCTGTGATGGTGGGGGTTGCCCCCGTACTGCTGGGGCCAGTCGGCGCCGTAGAAGCCTTGTGCGTAGAGGTCGCGGCTCCAGGCCCGGAACTGCGCGTCCTCCTCATCGTTCTCCGGTGCGCGGGTGCCCGTGCGAAACGGCAGGTCGGGCGCGTTGGCGTCGAGGAAGGCGCGTACCCGTGAGCGGAACGAGTCAGCGTTGAACTCGGCCATCTTCCAACCCCCATGATCAGTGACCCGCTGAGACTAACGTCAACGGCATGTTCAATCTCAAAGGAAAGGCCGTCGTAGTGACCGGTGCCGGCCGCGGAATTGGCACCGGTATTTCTCGGGCGATGGCCAAGTGCGGTGCCGATGTGGTGCTGGCCGGCCGTTCGGCGGCGCCACTGGAGGTCATGGCGAACGAGGTGCGCTCGCTCGGAGTTCGGGCGATCACCGTGCCCACCGACATCACCGACCCGACGCAGATCGACGCACTCGTGGGCGCTGCACTGGCCGAGTTCGGGCGCATCGACGCGTGGGTCAACAACGCCGGCAGTGCGAATGCTGCCGACGTCGGCCCGCTCATCGACCTGACGTCCGACCGCTTCGACAACGTCGTCGATCTGAACCTGAAGTGGACGTTCTTCTGCGCCCAAGCAGCGGCTCGGGTGATGATCGCCCAGGGTGGCGGCAGCATCATCAACATCTCCTCGCGCAGCGGCTCGCAGCCAAACCCAATGACGGGTCAGTACGGCGCAGCGAAGGCAGGTATCGAGAACCTCACCGCGACGATGGCAGTCGAGTGGGGTCACCATGGCATCCGCGTCAACGCGATCGCTCCCGGGTTGGTGCCCACGGAGGACAGCCTCACGACAGGGTCGATGTCGAAACCCAGTCGAGTTGCCCGCCAGATCGAGAGTGTCCCGCTCCGTCGGCTCGGCACGGTTGACGACATCGGTGCGGCATGTGCGTTCCTGGCCAGTGACGAGGCCGGCTGGATCACGGGCGAGACGATCCAGATCACCGGCGGTAGCCGGATTCCCGTTGGCTATCTCACCTACATGCACAAGATCACCGAGGAACTGAAGGGCTGACCCGCCCTCGACCCCCGACCGCCGTGCCCCGTCCCGCGCCCTGTCGTTGGTGCCCTGTCCTCCGGCGTTTGAAGGCGTAACCGCACGACGTGCGGTTACGCCTTCAAACGCTGAGCCGGGGTGGGCCGGGGTGCGTGGGTCAGGCCGTGGCGGCGCGGCGGGCGCGGGCGACTTGGCGGCTGTGGGCTTTGGCGCCGCCCAGCTCGGCGTGGAGCGCGAGCAGCCGCATGGTCCAGTCGGTGAGACCGTATTCGCTGGTGATGCCGATGCCGCCAGTCACCTGGTGCGTGTTGTCGTACGTCTCGCGAGCCGTCATGCACGCGAACGTGGCGGCCGACGCAGTGATGAACTCATCGTCGCTGAACCAGGCGCCGCGACGTCCGAGCCAACGCGTGGCCATCGCCATCGAGTGGGAACGGGCGAGGCGGTGCTGCACCGCCTGGAACGAACCGATCGGGCGACCGAACTGATGACGATCGGTGACGTGTTGTGCGGCGAAGTTGACCGCGGCGAGTGCCATCGACGACGTTTCGACGGCAATGCCGACCTGCCATGCCCGTCGCAATGCGTCGCCACTGCCTTCGCCGAGTGATTCACCGCGGATCACGCGCACGCGACCCATTGGGTACGGCGTGCGCGACGCGATGGGGGAGACCTCGACATCGTCGGCCGATGCGACACGAGCCTCGTCGCCGTCGAGCACGAGGTATGCCTCGCAGTGTCCGGCGTAGCGCACGAGCGACGACGGCCCAGCCACCAGGCCGACCGTCGCGGGGAGGTCGTGCGCGCCGGCCAGTGGTGCCACCAGGACGCGGGCGACGACCGGGCCGCACACGACCGCCTCGGCGGCACGTTCGGCAACGAGCGCGGCCTCGATCGGGCCAGCGCTGCGCAGCACATCGAGGTACCCGTCGGCGTCCAGCCGTGCCAGCAACTCAGTGTCGACGGCGACATCTCGCGGTCGACCGGTGAACATCGCCTTGGCAGTGTCGTCGAGCATCACTTGGTCGGAGCTGAGTTCGAGATCCATGTCAGCGGCTCCGGGGAAGATCGAGGGTGAGGCGGGCGATGAGGTCGAGCTGCACCTCGTAGGCGCCGGCAGCGATCATGCTGCTGGTGCCGGTGACCACTTGCCGGTCGGCCACGCTGCCCGCTGCCAGCGCCTGATCGCCCAGGATCTGTTGGCACGCCCACTCGACCTCACGCTCCATCGGCCCGGTGATCGAGCGCGACACCGACGCGAGTGGTCGGGCGCCGTACGGGTCGCGGATCCGTTCGGCGACGGCCACGTAGTTCAGTGAGCGTGCCGCCTCGCACCATGCGTAGGCGGTGCCGATCGTCTCCTCCAGGCCGTGGTCATCGACATCGATGCCGAGGTTGTCCGCGTCGGCCACCGTGGCATCCAGCACGGCCAGCGCGTGAACGTGGCGGGCGATACCGACGCG
>CAIXHI010000252.1 GCA_903919215.1 uncultured Acidimicrobiaceae bacterium | reverse complement strand
TGTGCCGTCGCCGCCGTAGCCGATGACGATGTCGACGCCTCGACGAGCGGCGTCCTGGGCGAAGCGCGTGGCGTGGCCACGCCGGTTGGTCTCGACGACCTCCACCTCGTTGCCCTGGCTCAGGGCGCGGTGCACCATGACCGTGTTCCGCGCCGTCACCGACGACGCAAAGGCATTCACCACGAGCAGGATCCGCAAGCACGCGAACGGTAGCGGCATGGACCCCTTCCAAGGAACCGCGCCCGTCGGTTGGGTCCGGGCCGTACCGGTCGGTAACAATGGGAACCCTATGAACGTGATCGTGTGCGTGAAGCAGATCCCCGACCCGGCGACGCCCGGGGCGCTCGACCCGGGTACCAACACCCTCAAGCGCGATGGCAAGCTCATCCTCGACGAGTCCGACAGCTATGGCGTTGAAATGGCGCTGCAGCTCGTGGACGCCGCCGGTGGTGGGGAAGTCAGCCTCGTCTCGATGGCTCCCAACGGTGAGGTGTCGGGCATGCGCACGGCACTCGCGATGGGTGCGTCCAAGGGCATGCTCGTCTCCGACCCGGCCTTGCAGGGCAGCGATGCACTCACCACCGCCAAGGTGCTGGCTGCCGCCATCAACAAGCTCGGCGGCGCCGACCTGATCATCGCCGCCACCGAGTCCAGCGACGGCTACACGGGCACCGTGCCCGAGCAGCTCGCCGAGGTCCTCGGCCTGCCGTCGGTCACGTTCGCCAAGAAGGTCGTCATCACCGGTGGCACCCTCAACGTGAACCGTCAGACCGAAGCCGGTTACGACGAGGTCACCTGCCCGCTGCCGGCCGTCATCAGCGTCACCGCCGGTGTGGTCGAGCCCCGCTACCCCAGCTTCAAGGGGATCATGGCTGCCAAGAGCAAGCCGCTCGAGACGGTCACCGCCAGCGACCTGGGCGTCACGCCCGTCGGCTGGGCCGGTGCCGGTCAGAGCATTGTCAGCGTCACGCAGGCCGAGGCCCGCGCTGCTGGCGAAATCATCGAAGACGACGGTGAGGGTTACGCCAAGATCGTGGCGTTCCTCGAAAACTTGAAGGTCATCTGAGGAGCGACACACCATGAACATTTGGGTTTTCTCACAAGAAGCGGGCGGTGCACCCACGTCGGGCACGCTCGAGTTGCTCACTAAGGCCCGCGAGTTGGGCACCGTCACCGCGTTCGTCGGCGGCGACGCTTCGGCGATCGCTGCTGCGCTCGGCGAGTACGGCGCAGCGAAGGTGTACGCCACCGGCGACCTGGGCGGCAAGCTGCCCGGCGCGGCCGTGTCGGCTGCCATGAAGGCGATCATCGACGGCGGCGAAACGCCCGACCTGATCCTCTTCCCGCAGACCACCGAGGGTCGCGACATCGTGGCTCGCTTGTCGGTCAAGCTCGACCGCACGGTGCTCACCAACAACGTCGATATCGCTGTCGACGGCGGTTCGGTCAGCGTCACCACGCCGATCTTCGGCGGCAACACCCTGGTCGCCACGAAGTTCTCGGGTTCGGGTCCGTTCCTCGCAACGTTCCGTCCGAAGAGTTTCGCCGCAGAGCCCGCTGGCGGCGGCGCACCTGCGGTCACCGCTGCTCCGGTTCCGGAGCTCGGCGCCACGGGTGCTGCACAGGTCACCGCCGTGCACGTCGAGGCCACCACCGGTCCGAAGCTCGACGAGGCCACCATCGTGGTCTCGGGCGGCCGCGGTCTGGGCGAGGCCCCGAAGTACGAGATGGTCGAGACCCTCGCCAAGCTGCTCAAGGGTGCCCCGGGCGCCTCGCGGGCCATCGTCGACGCCGGTTGGGTGCCCTACAGCTACCAGGTCGGCCAGACCGGCAAGGTGGTCAAGCCGGGGATCTACATCGCCGTTGGTATCTCGGGCGCCACCCAGCACATGGTGGGCATGAAGGGCTCGAAGAACATCATTGCGATCAACAAGGACAAGGAAGCCCCCATCTTCGGCATCGCCGACCTGGGCATTGTGGGCGACGTCCACAAGGTGCTTCCGAAGCTGATCGAGGCGTTGCAGAGTCGCGGCTGACCGAGCAACACCGGAACGACAGGGGGCGGCCTTCGGGCCGCCCTTTGGCGTTTTCAGCGTTGTCGTCGACGGCCGACCAGGGCAACCGCGCACGCCAGCGCAGACAGACCGCCGAGGGCTCAAAGCGCATCAGCTGGCGACCCGTGCCTCGGTAAAACAAAGACTGGTGGTGCACATGGCCACCGAACACATGGCGC
>CAIXHI010000251.1 GCA_903919215.1 uncultured Acidimicrobiaceae bacterium | reverse complement strand
TGCGCACTCGCCAGCCGCCCGCCCACAGGAGGAGCAGGCAGCACGGCATGAACGCGAAGAGGAACACCGGGTCGGAGAAGACCATCCGTCAGCCCGCCAGCGACGCAGTCAACTGGTCGCGCATCGATCGGCCGAGCGTTCCGTCCATCGTGTCGGCAAGATTGCGCTCGACGATCATGACCACCACCTGGTCGGCCCTGCGGATGGCGTCTGAATACACCACCGGGTCGGTCTCATAGATGCTGACGAATGTCAGGTCGGCAAAGTAGGGGATGATCTGGGCGATGGCCCGCGCCGCAAATGAGTCGCCGAGCAGCACGGTCTGACCCGGGATCAGCCGGCCGGCGGCGCCTGTGCTCACCCAGCGCGTCACATGATGACTGGCCTCCAGACCAGAGACGTAGGTGATGCCTGGGCGACGCACTTCGAGGACATGGGTGGTTCCAGACTCGCCGCTACCCATCAGGAAAGTGAGGTCGCCGGTGTACTGCTGCATGCCCGCATCGGCGATCTCCGACTCGTCGAACAGACCGGGAGCGAGCACGTCGACCATGGCGCGCACGGCGAGCAGTGAGCCCTCAGCGTCCCAGTGGCTGTCGAGCGGCAGATAGAGGTCGTGTCCGGTCACGGCACGGCGCTGGTTCAGCAACTCGCGTAGGTCGATCCATCCGGGCGCCATCGACTGTGCCAGCGCGCTCGTGAGAGCAGCGTGATAGGGCTGCCAACACTGCCGCTCTGGGAAGGCGGCTGGCAGATCGTCGGCGAGCACTGAACTCTTGTCGGGCGGCACCATCGTCACGACGTCGCGGCCGGAGTCACGAATGATCGTCGCGAGCTGTGTCAGTGCAGTAACCGAGGCGTCGGCGCCGTTGGCTGGCCGACACGCAGCGACGAAGTCGTTGCGCAGGAACAACTGACCGTGGGAGCCGCGCAGCACTTCGGGAGTTGCTGAGCCGCCGAACGCAGGGTCCTCGCGGAACACTCGCTGGTCGATCCAGCCGTCGGTACGAATCGCTGAGGACCTCAGCGGTAGCCGGTCGGCGAGGAACGTGCCGAATGAACTCAGCGACGACCAGCCGTGGTCGAATCCGCTGAAGGCGACCGGAGCCTTGTTGTCGGCGGGACGGCCGCGCGAGCCGGTGATCCACGCGATGCCAGGCGCGAACAGCAGCAGCGCAGTCGCCGCCGCGACGACCGGCCGCACGACCGGTGAGCTGATGGTCCGCTCGTGTCGTGTGTGCATCGACGGCGATCCTAGGCGTCGGCGGTCCCGCGCCACGGTGCCAGTGCCAGGCTCATAACCTGGGCGGCATGGCCACATTTCCGTTTTCGTCTGCACTCGTCACCGGCGCCTCGAGCGGTATCGGCGAGGCCATGGTCGAACTGCTCGCTGGCACCGGTGTGCACACGGTGGTGGTCGCCCGCCGTGGCGATCGACTCGAGACCTTGGCCGAACGGTTCTCGGCCGTCGAGGTGTTGGCGGCCGACCTCACCACGGCTGAGGGTTTGGCAGCGGTCGAGGCACGGGTGTGCTCGACCGAGCGGCCGATCGATCTGGTCGTGAACAACGCCGGCTTCGGCACGTCGGGGCTGTTCCACGAGCTCGACGCCGATCGATTGCAGCAGGAGATCCAACTCAACATCGGTGCACTCACCCGCCTCAGCCATGCGGCACTGGCCACGATGCTGCCGCGTGGGCGTGGTTACCTGCTGAACGTCAGCAGTGTCGCGTCATTCCAGTCGGCACCGAAGTTGGCCGTCTACGCAGCGACAAAGGCCTACGTCACCAGCCTCACCGAGAGCCTGCACGAAGAGGCACGAGGCACCGGCGTGCACGTCACTGCACTGTGCCCCGGCCTGACGCGTACCGAGTTCCAGAGCGTCAGCAACACCGAGGAGTACACCACGCAGTACCCGAAGTTCGCGTGGCTCACGTCGCAAGAGGTCGCCGCTGGTGGTCTTCGCGACGTCGCCAAGGGCAAGTGCCTCTCAGTGCCCGGAGCGATCTACAAGGGTCTGGTTGGGGTCACCGGCGTCACGCCACGCGGCATGGCCCGGCGCCTCGCCGGTCTCGTCCAGCGCGGCTGAGCTTCACCCAAGTTGGCGCTGAGGTCCGGAGGGGTCAGCTCTGAACGCCGACATTGCGGCCCGCACGGTCAAGTCGGCGCTGAGGTCCGGAGGGGTCAGCTCTGAACGCCGACTTGGGAGGGTCAGTACTCGACGCTGGCGAAGGCGGCGAGCTTGTCGATGCGGTGACGGGCATCGATCATGCGCACCGTGCCGCTGCGCGAACGCATGACGAGGCTCTGTGTGTTGGCCGCACCGTGCAGGTAACGCACACCCTTCAGCAGTTCACCGTCGGTGACGCCGGTGGCGGCGAAGAAGCAGTTGTCGCCCTTCACCAGAATGTCGGTGGTGAGGACCTGGTTGAGGTCGTAGCCGAGGGCGATGGCCTCATCGCGCTCCTGATCGTTGCGCGGTGCGAGCAGACCCTGGATCTCGCCGCCCATGCACTTCAGCGCGGCGGCCGCAGTGACACCTTCAGGTGTGCCACCGATACCGAACAGCACGTCGACGCCAGCCTCGGGCCACGAGGTGGCGATGGCGCCGAAGATGTCGCCGTCGGTGATCAGCTTCACGCGGGCACCGGTGCTGCGTACCTCGGCAATGAGGTCGGTGTGGCGATCGCGGTCGAGGATGACAACCGTGAGGTCGCGCACGGACTCGCCCTTGGCCTTGGCAATCCAGCGCAGGTTCTGCGTGGGGGTGGCGGTGATGTCGATCGAGCCGGCGGCCTCTGGGCCGACGGCGATCTTGTGCATGTAGACGCACGGGCCAGGGTTGAACATCGTGCCGCGCTCGCTGACCGCGATGACCGCGATGGCGTTGGCGCGACCGAGTGCGGTGAGCGTGGTTCCGTCGATCGGATCGACCGCAACATCCGTGAGCGGGGCCGTGCCGTCGCCCACGCGCTCGCCGTTG
>CAIXHI010000250.1 GCA_903919215.1 uncultured Acidimicrobiaceae bacterium | reverse complement strand
TCACGCACCGCGTTCGATGGTGAGTGCGATCAGCGGCACACCCGGTCGGTACACCAGATGCGTGTACGACGGCGCGTCCAGCACCACCAGGTCGGCGCGGGCTCCTACCGTCAGGTGACCGACGTCGGTGCGGCGCAGTGCTCGGGCGCCACCGAGTGTTGCGGCCAGCAGCGCTTCCTCCGGGGTCATGTGCATGTCGCGCACGGCGAGGGCGATGCAGAACGACATCGACGTCGTGTAGCTGCTGCCCGGGTTGCAGTTCGTGGCCAGCGCCACCTTCACGCCGGCATCGATGGCTCGACGCGCATCGGGGTACGGCTGGCGGGTACTGAAGTCCGTCGCCGGCAGGAACGTAGCCACCGTGTCGCTGGCGGCCAGCGCGGCGATGTCGTCGTCGGTGAGGTATGTGCAGTGGTCGGCCGAGGCGCAGCCCATCTCCACCGCCAACTGCACACCGGGGCCGAAACCCAGCTGGTTGGCGTGCAGGCGTAGGCCCAACCCAACGTTACGCCCGGCGGTCAGCACGGCGCGGCACTGGTCGGCGTCGAATGCACCGACCTCGCAGAACGCGTCGATCCAGCGGGCGTGCGGTGCGGCGGCGGCCAACATGTCGGTGCACACGTGGTGCACATAGTCGTCGGCGCGGCCCTCGAACTCGGCGGGCACGACGTGCGCGCCGAGGAACGTGGTGTCGTGCGTGAAGCCCTCGGCCACGTGCAAACAGCGCGCCTCGTGGTGGGCGTCGAGGCCGTAACCGGACTTGATCTCCACGGTGGTGATGCCGGCGCGACGGGCCTCGTCGCGGCGTGCTGCGGTCAGCCGGGTCAGCTCGTCGTCGCCAGCGACGCGTGTAGCGGCGACGGACACCTTGATGCCGCCGGCTTCGTAGGGGCGACCAGCCATGCGGGCGGCGAACTCGTCGCCACGATCACCGGCGAACACCAGGTGCGTGTGGCTGTCGACGAAACCGGGGATGACGCAGCGACCACCGGCGTCGATGCGCTGATCGGCCACCTGGCCAGCGGGGCCGATGGACACAATGCGCTCGCCTTCGAACACCACCGACGCGTTGTGCACGATGCCCAACGCACCCTCCCCCGCCGTCGGGTCGTTGGTGACCAACAGCCCGATGTCGTCGAGCACCGTGGTGGTCATGTGCGCGGCCCTGCCAACACCTCGGCCAGTTCGGCGGTCACATCGAAGCCGAGGTGCCTGCCCTCGCGCACGATCACGCGGCCGCTCACCATCACCTGGCGAACGTCGGTGGCACCAGCGGCGAACACGGCCGCTTCGAGCGCATGATCGACGGTGGTGCCCGCAGTGCGCACACCATCGAGACCAACGGTGACGAGATCGGCGGGGGCACCCACCGCGATGCCCACCATCTCGTGCCAACCCAGGCTGGACTGCCCGTCGGCAGTGGCGGCCCGCAGCAACGAGACCGCCGTGTGCTGCCCGCGCACGTTGGTCGCCAGCCGTTGGTCCAGCTCCACAGCGCGGGCCTCTTCGAACAGGTCGATCACAGCATGCGAGTCGCTGCCCAACGCGAGGCGAGCACCGGCCAGCACCAGGCCGGCAGCCGGGCCGATTCCATCGGCGAGATCGCGCTCGGTCGTGGGGCACATACAGATCGTGCTGCCGTTGACACCCAGCAGGCCGACATCGACCCCTGACAAATGTGTGGCATGCACCGCAGTGAACGACAGTCCCAGCACACCCTGCTCGGCCAGCAACCCCACGGGCGTGAGGCCCAACTTGGCGATGCATTCCTCGTTCTCCGACTTCTGTTCGGAGACGTGCGCATGCAGCGGCAACGCTCGTTCAGCGGCCCATTCGGCCACCGTACGCATCGAGGGCGCATCGACAGCGCGCACGGAATGGATGGCCGCGCCGACACGACTGACAGGCGTGGTGAAACGCTCGAGTGCATCCTGCGTACGCACGGCCCAGGCCTCGGCCGAGCCGTCGGAGAACCGCTGCTGCACCTCGTTGGGCGGTGTGCCGATGCCGCCGTGGAGGTAACACGCGTCGAGCAGGGTGATGCGAATGCCCGCTTCGCCAGCCGCCACCACCAAGGCCTCGGACATCGCGTTCGGGTCGGCGTAGGGCGTGCCACGCTCACCGTGGTGCAGGTAATGGAACTCGCCCACCGTCGTGATGCCGGCCAACGCCATCTCGCCGAACACCGCGCGTGCCAGGCGGTGGTACGACTGCGGGTTCAGGGTGCGGGCAAGCTCGTACATCTGGTCGCGCCAAGTCCAGAAAGAACCGGTGCCCACCTGTGTGCGGCTGCGCAGCGCACGATGGAACGCGTGGCTGTGCGCGTTGGCCAGACCGGGCAGTGTCAGCCCCGACAGCCGCTCCGCGCCGGGTGGGCAGGTGGCGGCACGACTGACCGCGGTGATGAGTTCGCCGGTGATCTCGACGACCACACCCTCGACCGCGGTGTCGCCACCGAGCCATGCGAACTCACACCAGTAGTCGGTCAACTACGAGCCCACCCGCGCGACGAACTGACGCATCTCCTCGAAGAACGACTCCTTGTGGAACCGCTCGAACATCTCCCAGGTCGTGAGGCTGCGGGGGTCGTCCACCTTGTCGAGGAACAGCTGCCCGTCGAGATGGTCGCATTCATGCTGGAACGTGCTGGCGGCCAAGCCGCGACGCACTTCATCGTGCTCGACACCGTGACGATCCCAATAGCGCAGCCGCACGTTCACCCAGCGAGTGACCCGCCCGCGCATGTTGGGCACCGAAAGGCACCCCTCCATGTTCTGGAACTGCTCGTCGTCGATCGCTTCGATGATCGGATTCACCACGATCGTCAGCGGGATCGGCGGCTTGTAGGGATAGCGCGGGTTCTGGTTGACCTCGACGGTGGCGATGCGCACCAGCTCGCCCACCTGCGGGGCGGCGATACCGGCACCGTTGGCCGCGTGCATGGTGTCGATGAGGTCATCGATGAGCTGCTGCATCTGCGGCGATGCCAGCTCCTCGCGGGTGACTTCACGCGAGATCTCGCGCAGAAGCGGGTTGCCTACATGAAGGATGTCGCGAACGGCCATGTCAGGATTCTCGCATCGGAATGCGCACTCCGCGCTCATCGGCGACGTCGAGCGCCCGCTCGTAGCCGGCGTCGGCATGGCGGATGACACCCATGCCGGGGTCGGTGGTGAGCACGCGCTCGAGCTTCTGCGCCGCCAGGTCGGTGCCATCAGCCAGGGCCACCATCCCGGCGTGGATACTGCGGCCGATGCCGACACCCCCACCGTGGTGGATGCTGACCCAACTGGCACCCGATGACGTGTTCACGAGGGCGTTTAGGAGCGGCCAGTCGGCGATGGCATCGCTGCCGTCCATCATCGACTCGGTCTCGCGATACGGCGAAGCCACGGAGCCGGAGTCGAGGTGGTCGCGGCCGATCACGATCGGCGCCTTCAACTCACCCTTGCGCACCATCTCGTTGAAGCGCAGGCCGAGGCGCTGGCGCTCGCCGTAGCCGAGCCAGCAGATGCGCGCCGGCAGACCCTGGAAGGCCACACGCTCACCCGCCATCTGGATCCACTTGGCCAGGTGCGGGTCGTCGGGGAACTCTTCCAGCACGGCCTTGTCGGTGGCCGCGATGTCGGCCGGATCGCCGCTGAGCGCCACCCAGCGGAACGGGCCCTTGCCCTCGCAGAACAATGGGCGGATGTAGGCAGGCAGGAAGCCCGGGTAGTCGAACGCCCGCTCGTAGCCGCCCAACTTGGCCTCGGTGCGCAGGCTGTTGCCGTAGTCGAACACCTCGCTGCCCTTGTCCATGAACCCCACCATCGCCCGACAGTGCACGGCCATACTCTCGCGGCTGCGCCGGATGAGTTCCTGCGGGTTCGTGCGCGCCATCTCGGCCGTCGCCTCCGGCGTGAGGTCGGCAGGCACGTAACTGAGCGGATCGTGCGCGCTGGTCTGATCGGTGACGATGTCGGCCGGGAAATCCATCTCCAGCAACTGAGGCACCAGCACTGCGGCGTTGCCGACGAGACCCACCGACAGCGCACGACCCTCGTCGCGGGCCTTGATGCACTGCGCCACCGCATCGGCGAGCGAGTCGGCGATCACATCGAGGTAACGGTGCTCGTGACGACGCTGCACACGCCACGGATCGACATCGATACACAACGCCACACCGTCGTTCATCGTCACCGACAACGGCTGCGCGCCGCCCATGCCACCGAGGCCGGCAGTGAGCGTGATCGTGCCGCGCAACGTGCCGTCGCCCTGGCCGGCGGCGAGCCGACGGCGACCGATCTCGGCGAAGCACTCGTAGGTGCCCTGCAGGATGCCCTGCGTGCCGATGTAGATCCAGGACCCGGCCGTCATCTGGCCGTACATCGTGAGCCCCATCGCCTCGAGACGACGGAACTCGTCCCACGTGCCCCACTCGGGAACCAGGTTGCTGTTCGCCAGCAGCACACGCGGCGCCCACTCGTGCGTGCGGAACACACCCACCGGCTTGCCACTCTGCACCAGCATCGTCTCGTCGCCCTTGAGGGTGCGCAATGTGCGGGCCATCGCGTCGAACGCGTCCCAGCTGCGCGCCGCACGGCCGGTGCCGCCGTAGACCACCAGGTCGTCGGGGCGTTCGGCCACCTCCGGGTCGAGGTTGTTGTGCATCATGCGGTAGGCG
>CAIXHI010000249.1 GCA_903919215.1 uncultured Acidimicrobiaceae bacterium | reverse complement strand
TGAGCCGCTCGAGGCGTACGCCGACGACGCCGCTCAGTAGAGGCGGGCGGTGAGCTGCTTGCGGTAGACCGCTGTGCGCAGATCGTCCGGGCCCATCAGTTCCAGGATGTCGACGAACTTCTGACGGGCTTCGTCGTCGGTCTTCACCGAATCGAGCAGCGCAGTGAGCGCTGCGTCGTAGTCGTCGTCGGGTGTGAGGTGCACACGGGCCTTGGCCGCCGTGACGCGGGTGCGGTCGGTCTCGGGGATGCGAGCGAGGTATTGCAACGCCTGCTCGGTCTCGCCGCGGGCGATGAGCAGTTCGGCGAGGCCGACAATCGCGTCCTCATTCCCCGGCTCGACGTCGAGCACAGCACGGAACGAACCCTCAGTAGCTTCGGCCAACAATGCGGCAATCTGCTGCTCGCCCTCGCTGGGCAGCAACCCATTCACGAACTCCTGCACGACGTGCTCGGGGTACGCGCCGTTGAAACCATCGACGACGACGCCGTCCTTCAGCGCGTACACGGCCGGGATCGACTGCACCTGGAACGCCTGGGCAATGTTCGGGTTCTGGTCGGTATCCACCTTCACCAGCACCACCTTGCCGCCGGACGCGTCCACCACCTTCTCGAGGATCGGGCCCAGCGTGCGGCACGGGCCGCACCACGGTGCCCACAGATCGACGATCACCGGCACATCGTGCGAGCGGTCGATCACTTCTGCCTGGAACGTTGCGGCGGTCACGTCGATTGACATGCGGGAACGATACCGGCGGTACGGTACGGACATCATGAGCCCGAACACAGGCGCAGAGATCGCCGGAATCAACGTCCCCGCCGTCACCGACTGGTTGCAACGGCATGTACCGGGTGCCGTCGGGCCGTTCGCGTTCGACGTCATCGCCGGCGGTCACTCCAATCTCACGTTCGCCGTCACCGGCGCCGATGGTGCACGCTTCGTGCTGCGCCGCCCACCGCTAGGCCACGTGTTGGCCAGCGCCCACGACATGGGGCGCGAGCACCGCATCATCAGCGGTCTACAGCGTTCGGCCGTTCCGGTCGCACCGGCATTGGGCTTCTGCGACGACCCGGCCGTCGCCGACGCGCCGTTCTATGTGATGGGGTTCGTCGATGGTCACGTCGTGCGCGACCGCGCCACAGCGGAGATCGTGCTCACCCCCGCTGCCCGACGCGCCGCCAGTGAATCAATCGTCGACACCATGGCCGCGATCCACTCGGTCGATCTCGCTGCAGCTGGCCTTGCCGAGCTTGGTCGTCACGACGGATACATCGCCCGCCAGTTGAAGCGCTGGTACGGCCAATGGAACCAGCAGAAGACCCGTGAGCTACCGGCCATCGATCGGGTGCATGCCGGGCTGTTGCAACGCATTCCCGAACAGGGTCCGGCCACGATCGTCCACGGCGACTACCGGCTCGACAACTGCATGGTCGGCGACGATGGACATGTGGTCGCCGTACTCGACTGGGAGATCTGCACACTCGGCGATCCCCTTGCCGACCTCGGCCTGCTGCAGGTGTACTGGACCGGCCCGAACGACGATGCCTCGGCCTGGACCGGTTCGGCCACCACCGCCGAAGGTTTCCTCGACCGCGCCGAGTTGGTGACTCGCTATGCGGCGGTCAGCGGCCGCGACGTCACGCACCTCCCGTTCTACGTGTCGTTCGCCTACTGGAAGCTGGCATGCATCCTCGAGGGCGTGTACGCCCGCTATCTCGGCGGTGCGCTGGGGGCCCGCGACGCGGCCGAGCTCGAACCCTTCAAACTCCAAGTCGATGCCGCCGCCGAATCTGCCGAGCGGGTACTGGAGCAGATGTCGTGAGCGAACCCTACGAACTGCACGGCCCGCTGCCATCGCTCGACCGGCCGGTGCTGGTGACCCACTTCGGCGGCTGGATCGATGCCAGTGCCGCCGGTGGTGCGGCAATGAGTGCGCTGGCCGCAGCCTGCTCCACCGAGCCGCTGGCCACCTTCGACAGCGACCGATTCGTGGACTACCGCGCCCGCCGGCCGATGATGGAGCTCCGTGATGGCGTGAACACGCGATTGGTGTGGAACGAGATCGAGCTGCGCCATGGCACCGACCCACGGGGCAATGCGGTGCTCACGCTCACCGGCCCCGAGCCTGATTCCCAGTGGAAGGCGTTCGCCGGTGCGGTCACGCAACTTGCGCTGCAGCTCGGCGTCTACCAGATGGTCTCGCTGGGCGCGTACCCGTTCGCCTTGCCCCACACTCGTGCTTCGCGCATGTCGTGCACCTCACCCTCGGCCGATCTCATCGCCAACGCGCCGTATGAAAAGAGCACGCTCGACGTGCCCGCAGGGATGAGCGCCGTTCTCGAACACGCGCTCACCGAAGCCGGTATCCCGTCGCTGGGGCTATGGGTGCAGATACCCCACTACGTCAGTGCGATGAGCTATCCCGCTGCCTCCGTGGTGCTGCTACGCGGCCTGGGCGAAGCGACCGGAATTGATATTCCGTACTACGAACTCGAACGCGAAGCGTTGGTGCAGCGTCAGCGCATCGATCAGCTGGTGGGGAGCAACGACGAGCACGGCGCCATGGTGCACCAACTCGAAGCGCTCTACGACCAAGCCGAACAACAGGCCGTGAAACTTGCCGCCGACCAGGCTCGCGATGAGTTGGCCAGCGGCGACCTGCCTACCGGTGATGACCTCGCCGCTGAGTTCGAACGCTTCTTGCGCGATCAGGGCGAGTAGCCCGAACAACGCCCGATGACGCCCGCTCACTAACCTGCGTGGCGGAACAAGGGGGCGACATGAAGGTCGACGGCAATATCAGTGGCAACCTGCGCGACGCGGGCGAGCAGGCACGCAAGCTGGAGGCATCGGGCTACTCGGGTGCATGGTCGGCAGAGACCAACCACGACCCGTTCTTCCCCCTGCTACTTGCGGCGGAGCACACCGAGCACCTCGAGATCGGTACGTCGATCGCGATCGCCTTCGCCCGCAACCCGATGACGCTGGCCAACGTCGGGTGGGACCTGCAGTCGTACTCGAAGGGTCGTTTCATCCTCGGTCTCGGTAGCCAGATCAAACCACACATCACCAAGCGCTACTCGATGGAGTGGAGCCATCCGGCACCCCGCATGCGCGAACTCGTCCTCGCGATGCGTGCCGTCTGGGACACATGGCAGAACGGGGCAGAACTGGCCTTCCGTGGCGAGTTCTACACGCACACGCTGATGACGCCGTTCTTCACACCCGACGCCAGGGACTGGGACGGTTTCGGGCCGCCGAAGGTGGTGCTCGCCGGTGTTGGCGAGATCATGACCGAGGTTGCCGGCGAGGTCGCCGACGGGTTCATCTGCCACGCCTTCACCACCGAGAAGTACATGCGCGAGGTGACACTGCCGGCGCTGGCTCGCGGTCGCTCCAAAGTCGGTAAGACCATGGAGGGTTTCGAGATCACCGGCCCCGGCTTCGTCGTCACCGGCGGCAACGACGAGGAGATGGAGAAGGCCGCCATCGGCACACGTCAGCAGATCGCGTTCTACGGCAGCACCCCCGCCTACCGCGGTGTCCTGGAAGCCCACGGCTGGGGCGATCTGCAGACCGATCTGAACACGCTCTCCAAGCGTGGCGAGTGGGTGGAGATGGGCAACCTGATCACCGACGACATACTTCATGCGTTCGCCGTGGTGGGCACACCCGAGCAACTCGCCCCGGAGCTCAAGGCTCGCTACGGCGACATCATCCAGCGGATCAGTTTCTATGCCCCCTACGACCACGACCGCGATCGTTGGGCGCAAGTGCTCGCCGCCCTCAAGGCCGTCTGACCGCCCACCCCCCCAGCCCCACCCCCACCCCTAGCCCCACCCCCGCCCCCACCCCTAGCCGTTCGTGTCACACACCGACCACGGGGCCCCGTGGCCGGTGCGTGTCCGAGACAAGAACGTTTGTTCGATAGGGTGGCGTCATGACGTTGGATCCTGCACCTCGCCGCCGGACGATTGCCTGCGTGTACTGCGCGGGCGAGCACACGTCGGCCGCTGAGGTTCGCGAGTGCTGGCAGCGATCCGACGGCGAAGCCGTCGCCGATGTCGCCGATGTCGCCGAGCCACCACACAGTGCGGCTGACCAGGTCGTTCATCTCCGGCGCGGCCCTACGGCGCTTGGGCGCAACGTCATCGTCACACCCGGAATGTCCACCCCGAACGAATGGTCGGGCGCCGAACGGGTGGTGATCGACCCCAGCGACCCCGGTCTGTTGCCGCGACTAGTGGCACTGGCCATGGAGCGAACCGGGTGCGTGTTCGAGTTCGCTCCCACCACCGTGTTGGGCGAACCCTTCGCCACCCAAGTGCCGCCGCACGCTGTAGGCCCACGGGTGCGTTTCAGCAGCGAACAACTGCGGCACCTCGTGCTGAGCAACTCGGTCGACGCACGCGAGGGCGGTACGTGGCCGCTGCTGCAGCAGTCGTTGGCCGTGGGCGCCCGAGTGGTCGCCGACGCTGGTGGCGATATCGAACTGCCCGACGGCAGCCGCGCGTGGCTCGATGGCGGCCCGCCGCGTTTCACCGACCCACAGGACGGGGTGCCCGTGCTGCACCGCATCGCCGTCGAACACGGTCGCCTCGCTCCCCCGCTCGGGAACAGCGCCGACGCCGAGTTGGCGGCCGACCAACTCGCGGCCGTCACCCACTCCGGCGGCGCGGCGCGAATCATCGCTCCTGCCGGCTCGGGTAAGACGCGTGTGCTCACCGAACGCGCCCGCCACCTCGTACAGCAATGGCGGCTACCACCGTCGGCGATCACGCTCATCGCGTTCAACAAACGGGCCCAGGAAGAGATCTCGGCACGCACCGCCGATCTGCCCGGCCTGCAGGTGCGCACGCTCAACGCGATCGCACTGGCGATCATCAACGGCAGTACGCCGTTCGCGCGCCAACCCCAGCGGTTCAACACCATCGACGAACCCGAAGTACGGCGGCTCATCGGCCGGATGGTGAAGTTCCCGCGGGTGCGCAACTCGGATCCTGTGGCCACGTGGCTGGAGGCCTTGTCGTTGGCACGGCTCGGTCTGGTCGACCCGCAGAAGGTCGAGTCGCGCTACGACGGCGAGGTCGAGGGCTTCGCCGACGTCTTCCTGCGCTACCGCACCGAACTCGCTCAAGCCAACGCGGTCGACTACGACGAGCAGGTCTTCAAGGCGATCGAGTTGTTGTTGCGCGACCCGCAGGCGCGTGCAACGGCACAGCGCTCCTGTCGACTCCTTCTGGTCGATGAGTTCCAAGACCTCACCCCGGCGCACCTCCTGCTCGTCCGGCTGCTGGCCGGACCCGACGCTGCGGTCTTCGGCGTGGGCGACGACGACCAGACCATCTACGGCTACAACGGCGCCGATCCGTCCTGGCTGATCGAGTTCGCCGATCTGTTTCCCGGCGCCGGCGATCATCCGCTCGAGGTCAACTACCGCTGCCCGGCTGGCGTGGTCCGCGCCGCCGACACGTTGTTGCGCCACAACCGTCGGCGAGTGCCAAAGACCATCCGTGCCCACCACACCGAACTCGATGGGTTCATGGTCGCACCATCGGTCGGCAACTCCGTCGACACCACCGTGGATGCGGTGTCCGCCGCCGTTGCCGCGGGCACCCAACCCAACGAGATCGCTGTACTCACCCGAGTCAACTCGCTGCTCGTCCCGGTGCAGGTGGCGTTGCGCGGTGCCGGGATTCCCACCAACGGTGGCGTGGGCCTCGAGTTCCTCGAGCGCACCGCAGTCCGCGCCGCGCTCGCCTGGATCCGTCTGGCGGGGTCCCACGGCACGTTCTCACCCGCCGATGTCGCCGAGGCGCTGCGCCGTCCGTCGCGCTCGATGCCGCCGAAGGTCGCCGAGTGGGTTGGTGAGCAGAGCACGCTGAAGAGTCTGCACAAGCTGGCCGAGCGCGTCACCAACGACAAGGTCAGCGAGTTCGCCAACGACATCGAGCGACTGCAACGGATGGTCGCCAGCCGAGGTACGACGTCGCAACTGTTGGCGGCGCTGCGCGACTCAATGGGCCTCGCCACCAGCATCGCCAAGCTCGATGTTCACCGCAAGGGTATGAACCGGGCGGCGCAGAACGACGACCTCACCGCCCTTGCGCAGCTCGCCGCGTTGCAACCCGACCCGGCTGCGTTCGAGGCGTGGCTACGTGCCGCACTCTCCACGAAGTGGTCCGACGGTGGCGTCACACTCGCCACGGTGCACCGCGTCAAGGGGCAGGAGTGGCCGTTCGTAGTGGTGCACCACGCCGACGCCGATCAGTTCCCCCACCGCCTCGCGGAGAACGACGAGGAAGAGCGCCGCCTGTTCCACGTTGCCATCACACGCGCTTCCCGCGACGCGCTGGTGGTGCCGTCCGAGCATCCCAGCCCGTTCATTCTCCAGTGCAGTACCGCGCCAACTCCCGTCATCCGCTCCACCACTCCCCCGACCACACCTCGTCCGCCGAGTTCTGTCATGACGAAACCCGGCGACGGGCTGACGGCCGACGACTCAGCGCTGTTCGAAGCGCTACGCGCGTGGCGCAAACACGCCTCGGGAAGCAAGCCTGCATACACGGTGCTCGCCGACGCTGCGCTGCACGACATCGCTCGCACCCGCCCGTCGTCGCTCGACGAACTCGCACGGGTGAAAGGTGTCGGCCCGGCCAAACTGCAGTTGTACGGAGCGGGCATCCTGGCGGTCGTCGCCTCAGCGTGAGCCGTCAGGCGCCCAGTCCCACCAGCCAGGCCTGCACGTTGGCGCCCAGGGCGCCAACGTCGTAGCCACCCTCTTGCACGACCACGGTAGGCAGTCCCAGCTGACGCACGACGTCGCCACTGCGCCGCATTCCGTCGGTAGTGACGGCGAGATCGCAGATCGGATCGGTGATGTACGTGTCGAGACCCAGCGACACGATCAGCATCGATGGCCCGAAGGCAGCGATGCGCTCGCACGCTGCCTCCAGCGTCGCGATCCACAAATCGTCGTCGGCGCGCACGGGCAGAGGGAAGTTGTGGTTGTAGCCCAACCCGCGCCCACTGCCGGTCTCGTCGGCGAACCCCACCGAGTACGGGTACGCCCGCGCCGGATCGCCATGCAACGACACGTACTGCACATCGTCTCGGTCGTAGAAGATCTGCTGTGTGCCGTTGCCGTGGTGGTAATCGACATCCAGCACTGTCACCTTCGTGCCCGTCGTGGTGGCCACATGATGAGCAGCAATCGCCGCATTGTTGAAGAAGCAGTAACCGCCGTACAGATCGGTGGTGGCATGGTGGCCAGGGGGCCGGCACAGCCCGTATGCGGAGCGCTCCCCGTTCAGCACCAACGATGTCGCAGTCAGCGCGGTATCCACCGCCCCCAACGCGGCTGTGTACGTCGTCTGCGTGAGCGGTGTCGTGGTCTCGTAGCACCAATAGCCCACGCGCCCGCCGATGGCGGTGGGCTCGCGTCCAACCGACATCTTGGAGCGCAGGCCAGGGAGCGCGAAGACATCGGGCACCACTTCGCGTACATCAGGGTGTTCGGCCGTGTACAGATCCCAACCCTCGGCGAGGAACCGGATGAGACCCGGGTTGTGTACGGCTGCAATCGGCGCCGTACCCCACTGCGTCGGTTGCTGCACTACGAACCGCGGGTCGGCCTGCAGCGTTGCCCGGATCGCTTCGGCGCGTCCGATGTGCTCGAACGGAGTCTGCGCGATGGAGCTTTCGTACTCGACCTGCGGATCGTGCAGCAGGTGTGCGGCGGTGTGGACGACCTTCATTGCGCCACCTTGCCAGATGCAGATTCGTCCTCCGAAAAGTGCAAGGTGGCGCGTGGCATGTGATCTGGACGAACATGCACATGCACCGAGCACCAAAGAGGAACCGACGATGAACCGCACCACAGCCCTCGCCGTAGCAGGCATCGCTCTTCTCGCCCTCGCGACGGGGTGCAGCGACGACAAGCAGGTCACGCTTCCGTCTGGATCCACTCCGGTCGGTGAGTCGCTGCCCGCGGCGACCAAGCAGCCTGCGGGTGACCCAGCGACCGGTGACTCACCGATGGGCAGTTGCCATGTGACGGTCGCCGGTGACGTCACTGCCGAGTGGACGTCGGACGGCGGCGCCAAGTCCGTGGGCTACGGACCGTGGATTCCTCAAGCCGGTGGCACGACGGCGATCGGCGCGCTCGACGAGAGCTTCTTCATCCTCAACTGCAAGGGCCCCGGCGAGAGCTACATCGGCTTCGGGCCGGTGCACAAGGCCAAGATCCCGATGCAACCGGGCACGTACACCATCGAACCGGCCACCAACGTTGCCGGCTCCAGCGAGAACGGCATCATCACTGCGATGCTCGGCTTCGACGGCACCGATACCAACTGGGGTGCCAGCGCCCAAGGCCAACTGGTGATCACCGCGTTCGATGATCAGCACATCGCCGGCACGTTCACGATTCCGGTCACGGATGTACTCACCAAGCTCAGCGGCACCCACAAGGGGGAAGCAGTCATCACCGGCGAGTTCGACTACGCCAACCCGGTCTGACGTTCCGGCGGGTCAGGTCAGGC
This sequence comes from uncultured Acidimicrobiaceae bacterium, assembly GCA_903919215.1. GTDB lineage: Bacteria > Actinomycetota > Acidimicrobiia > Acidimicrobiales > Ilumatobacteraceae > UBA668. The sequence goes on along the minus strand of CAIXHI010000249.1, from coordinate 6,236 downwards.
GAGTTCCAGTTCCTCGTTGAGGTACAGCTCGCGACACTTGGCCCGCTGCAACTTCCCTGATGAGGTCTTGGGCAGCGTTCCGGGCTTCACCAGGATCACGTCGCGGGGTGGCAGACCACACACATCGAGCGTGCGGTGATGCACCGTGTGACGCACCTCGTCGAGTTCGGCATCGCGCACTTCCGCCACGACCACGACGCTCTCCTTCCCCTTGTACCCCTCGACGCCAAACGCAATGACGTTGCCGGTGCGCACACCATCGAGCACGCCAACCGCCCGCTCGATGTCCTCCGGGAACACGTTGCGACCGCCGACGATGATCACGTCCTTGATGCGGCCGCACAGCACCAACTCGCCGTCAACGAGGTACGCAAGGTCGCCCGTGCACAACCAACCGTCGCGAAACAACGCTGCTGTGGCGTCGGGCCGTTTGTAGTAGCCGGGCGTCACTGACGTGCCGCGTAACAGCAGTTCACCGACCGACCGCTCGGGGAGCTCCTGGAACGTGTCGGGATCGACGACCTTCATCTCCAGACCGGGAACCGCCTTGCCGAGCAACGGCAGGCGACGCACTTCCAGCTCCTCCCCCGCATCTGCCAACTCCAGCGGACGGGCGATGCGCTCACGTTCGAGCACCTCGCGGTCGACCGAATCGACGAGCATGCCGCGATGGCGCACGGGGAACGCGCCACCGATCGCGACTTCGGCCATACCGAACGCCGGGAACACACTGCCTGGGCGGAACCCGAACGGTTCGGCCGCGCGCACGAATGCCTCGACAGCGTTCGGGTCGACCGGTTCGGCACCGCTGAGCGCCAACGTCAGCGTCGACAGGTCGATCCCTTCCATCCGACTGAGCGCACGCGTTGCCAACACCCAGGCGAAGTTCGGACCGGCCGTGGCGGTGCCCTTCCAATCGCTGATCCACTGCATCCAGTGCGCCGGTTTGGCCATGAAGTCCTGCGGTGCGGCCTGCACCAACTGCACACCGCGCGTCATCGGCAGCGACAGGAAGCCGACCAGACCCATGTCGTGGTACAGCGGCAGCCAACTGACCATCACCTCATCGAGGGTCAGCTCGGCGGCAGCGCACGATGCATCGATGTTCGCTCGCAGCACCCGGTCGGGAATCATCACACCCTTGGGTTCGCTGGTGGAACCGCTGGTGTACTGCAGGATGACCAGTCGCTCGGGGTCGTTCGGCGGCAGTTCGAGACGTTCGCCAACGGCCCCGGGCGCGCCAGCCAGCACTGCGCTCATCGGCTCGATCGGCGGATCGTCGGGGCCACCCGAGTAGAAGCCAGCGAACAGATCGTCGATCAACACCAACTTCGCATCGCCATGGCGAATGCGACCGCTGGTGCTCTCCACGAACGCGTCGAGCGACCCCATACGCATCGGCAACGGCAGCACCATGCTGGCGCAGCCCGCGAGCCAGCACCCCTGGATGATCGTGATCAGCGATCGCGACGTGGGGCCGAGGATCGCGACATGATCGCCCGGTACGAGGCCACGCGCCTGCAACGCAGCGCCGACAGCACGGGCCTCTTCATGCACCTGCGCCCACGGTACGAACGTCGAGCCGTCAGGGCTGATGCTGTGGCCAACGAACCGCACCCCGGTGGGCCGGTCGGCAGTGATGATCAGGCGATCGACGATCGAGTCTGAGCCGAGTGGTTGGTGCGCGGTTGGGGCGGTCGGCATATCTCGCCACCGTAGTGCGAGCAGGTCGTGACAAGCTGACCCGATGGCCTCGCTCATCGACCTCTCGCACGTGATCACCAATGGGATGCTCACCTATCCAGGGCTGCCAGAGCCGCAGGTGTACGCGCACCTCGACCGTGAGGCCGCCGAGCGGATCTACGGCGCTGGTGTGACGTTCCAGATCGGGATGATCACAATGTGCACGAACACGGGCACGTACCTCGATGTGCCGTTCCACCGCTTCGCCGACGGCCACGACCTCACCGGCCTTGCGCTGGAACGGGTGTCGGGAGTGCCTGCCGTGTGCATCGACTGCCGCGGTCGCACGACCATCGGACCCGATGTGCTGGAGGGTCTGTCGCTGCAGGGTGTGGCGGTGCTGTTCCACACCGGTCACAGCCGCCATTTCGGCACACCGGCCTACTTCGAACCGCACCCGTACCTCACCGAGGACACCGCGGTCGCGCTCGTCGCGGCCGGTGTCGCGATCGTAGGAATCGACTCGCTGAACATCGACGCCACCCACTCCCCCGAGGGTGATGGCCGGCCGGTCCACACGACACTGCTGAGCGCAGGGGTGCCGATCGTGGAACACCTCACCAACCTCGCGGTGCTGCCCAGTAGCGGGTTCACGTTCACTGCCGTACCGCCCAAGATCGAGGGTCTGGGCACGTTCACCGTCCGGGCGCACGCGCTGGTGAGCTGAGCAACACGTCCATCTCCACGACTCAAGCGCCCTATCCTCCACTGTTGCCACTATGACGGACACCACTTCACCCGTCCGGCGGTCCTCGCTCACCGTAGGCGCCGATCTGGCCGCCTTCATCGACTGTGAGGCGCTCCCCGGGACCGGCATCGATCCCGACGAGTTCTGGCAGGGGTTCGCCTCACTCGTGCACGACCTCACCCCTCGAAACCGCGAGCTGCTCGCCCGACGAGCCGAACTGCAGTCCGCTCTCGATGGTTGGCACCGCGCGCACCCGCAGTTCGACGCGGCGCTCTACCGTGCGTTCCTCGAGGACGTCGGCTATCTGGTGCCCGGCGGCACCCCGTTCAGCATCGCTACCGACGGGGTTGACGTGGAGATCGCAGTCACGGCCGGACCACAGCTCGTCGTTCCCGTCACGAATGCCCGCTACGCGTTGAATGCTGCCAACGCCCGCTGGGGCTCGCTATACGACGCTCTGTACGGAACCGACGCACTCGGCGACGTGCCGTCGGGAGGCCCATACGACCCCGTTCGCGGCGCTCGCGTGATCGAGTGGGTGCGCGTGTTGCTCGATGAGACATGCCCGTTGGCGAGAGGATCGCATCGCGACGTCATTGCGTACACGGTGTTGGCCGGCGCAGTCGTGGCCACCACGCATAGCGGCAGTGTTGGACTGTCAGACCCGACATCGTTCGTCGGCCACGTCGGCGACGCCGACTCGCCCGGTTCCATCATGCTGCGCCATCACGGCCTGCATATCGAGTTGCTGATCGATCGTTCACACCCGGTGGGTCGAGACGACCAAGCCGGACTTGCCGATGTGCGGCTCGAGTCCGCGGTGACAGCGATCATGGATTGTGAGGACAGCGTCGCCACGGTCGACAGCGCGGACAAGACCGCGGCCTACCGCAACTGGTTGGGTCTGATGCAAGGCACGCTGACCGCGCCCATCGACAAGGCCGGCAGCCGGTTCACCCGGGCGATGAACGCCGATCGGGTGCTACAAGGTCCCGACGGCGACACGGTCACCCTGCCCGGCCGTGCACTGATGCTGGTACGCAACGTGGGGCATCTGATGACCACGCCTGCCGTGCTCGACCACGATGGCCACCCGATTCCCGAAGGGCTGCTCGACGCCGTCGTCACCGTGTTGTGCGCTCTGCACGATCTGCACAGCAACACCAGCGGTCTGAGAAACTCCCGGTCCGGCTCGGTGTACGTGGTGAAGCCGAAGATGCACGGCCCCGACGAGGTGGCATTCGCTGACACCATCTTCGGTCGCGTCGAGTCGCTGCTCGGCTTGTCGCCGTACACGGTGAAGCTCGGCATCATGGACGAAGAGCGGCGCACGACCGTCAATCTCGCCGAATGCATCCGTGCCGCGCAGCATCGCGTCGCCTTCATCAACACCGGCTTTCTCGACCGCACGGGTGACGAGATCCACACGTCGATGTTCGCCGGGCCGATGGTGCGCAAGAACGACTTCAAGGCTGAGCTGTGGCTGCGGTCCTACGAGGACTGGAACGTGGATACCGGTATCGCCTGTGGCCTGCTGGGTCGGGCGCAGATCGGCAAGGGGATGTGGGCCATGCCAGATCTCATGGGCGCGATGCTGCAGCAGAAGGTTGGCCACCCTCAGGCCGGGGCCAGCTGCGCGTGGGTGCCGTCTCCCACCGCCGCCACGTTGCACGCCACGCATTACCACCGCGTCGATGTGCGCTCACGCCAGGCAACGCTTGCTGCAGCAGTGCAGCTGGGCACGATGCGCGCCACGGTCGACGACCTCTTGCACCTCCCGATCTCACCCACGAGTGACTGGTCACCGACGCAGGTGCAGGCTGAACTCGACAACAACGCGCAGGGAATCCTCGGGTACGTCGTTCGCTGGATCGACCAAGGCGTCGGTTGTTCCAAGGTGCCGGACATCAATGATGTCGGGCTGATGGAAGACCGCGCCACCTGCCGCATCAGCTCACAGCACATCGCGAATTGGTTGTTGCACGGCATCACCGATCGGGCGCAGGTGGAGGCCACGTTCCGTCGAATGGCGAAGGTGGTCGACTCGCAGAACGCCAGCGACCCTGCCTACACGCCGATGTCGCCGGACTACAACGGGCTTGCCTATCTCGCCGCATGCGACCTCGTCCTGTCGGGGGTCGAGCAGCCGTCGGGGTACACCGAGCCGATCCTCCACGCCAGGCGTCTGGAACGCAAGGCACAGCGATGACCGGTGGCTGAAACCACCCACCCCGTGACGGTCTGCTGCTCGTAGAATCGTTCCGTTATGAACGACACCGGTTCTGTCCCGCCCGAGAACGATCCGCTTGCATTCCGCTACTCCGGGGTGCTTGCTCAGACGATCGAGGCCGAGTGGCAGGACCGCTGGGACGCCGAGGGCACGTTCAACACACCGAACCCGGCTGGTCCGCTGGCCGATGCCACGGCGATGGCCGGGCGTCCGAAGAAGTTCATCCTCGACATGTTCCCGTACCCCAGCGGTGCGGGCCTGCACATGGGTCACCCGTTGGGGTTCACGGCCACCGACATGTATGCCCGCTACCAGCGCATGACCGGCCACAACGTGCTGTACACGATGGGCTTCGACGCCTTCGGCCTGCCTGCCGAGCAGTACGCCGTGCAGACGGGCCAGCACCCGGCGATCACCACCAACCAGAACATCGCCAACATCCGCGTACAACTGCGCCGTCTGGGCCTCAGCCACGACCACCGTCGCAGCATCAGCACCACCGACCCCGAGTACTACAAGTGGACGCAGTGGATCTTCCTGCAGATCTTCAACTCGTGGTTCGATCCCGAGCGCAAGAAGGCCCGCCCGATCGACCAACTGATCGCCGAGTTCGAGGCCGGCACCCGCGCACCGAAGAGCGGTGAGTGGGCATCGCTGTCGGCCGCTGATCGCCGACGCGAACTCGATCAGTGGCGCCTGGCCTACGTCAGCGACGCGCCGGTGAACTGGTGCCCCGGTCTGGGCACCGTGGTGGCCAACGAAGAGGTCACCGCCGACGGCCGCAGCGACCGTGGCAACTTCCCGGTGTTCAAGCGCCAGATGCGCCAGTGGATGATGCGCATCACCACCTACGCCGATCGCCTGATCGACGACCTCGACGCGCTCGACTGGCCCGACGCGATCAAGGCGATGCAGCGCAACTGGATCGGTCGCAGCGAGGGCGCCACCGTGCACTTCGACGTGCCCGCGTTGCGTGATCGCATCACCGTCTTCACCACCCGCGCCGACACGCTGTTCGGCGCCACGTTCATGGTGCTCGCACCAGAGCACCCAATGGTCGACCGCATCACCACGCCGTTCCATGCAGATGCCGTGGCCAACTATCGCAAGGCCGCCGAGGCCAAGGACACGTTCGCCCGCCAGGACGATGGCCGTGAGAAGACCGGTGTGTTCACCGGCGGCTACGCCATCAACCCGCTCACCGGCACCGAGATCCCGGTCTGGATCGCCGACTACGTGCTGATGGGTTACGGCACCGGCGCGATCATGGCCGTGCCGTGCGGCGACCAGCGCGACTTCGAGTTTGCGCGCAAGTTCCGCCTCGACATCGTCGCCATCCAAGACCCCACCGACGACCGTGGAACCGACACTCACACCTGGGCCGACGCGTTCGTCGGCGATGCCCCGTACATCAACAGTGCCAACGAGTCGCTCACGCTGAACGGTGTTGCCTCGGTGGCCGAGGGCGTGCACATCACCAATCAGTGGTTGGCCGCGCATGGCCACGGGAACGCCACCATCACGTACCAGCTGCGCGACTGGCTGTTCAGCCGTCAGCGCTACTGGGGCGAGCCG
>CAIXHI010000248.1 GCA_903919215.1 uncultured Acidimicrobiaceae bacterium | reverse complement strand
GTCACCTGCCACTCGGGCGTCACGTGGCACTCGGGGCGGCGTCGTGGCACTCGCGAACTTTTCGTTCAGGTGGAGGTGCGGGCGCGGCGGTCGGAACCTAGCGTCTGCCTATGGAATCTCGTTGTCGTCTGGTGTTGATGGCGTCTGGCAACGGATCGAACGCCCAGGCCCTGATCGATGCCTGCGGACGCGGCGAACTTCCCGCCCAGGTGGTCGCGGTGATCAGCGACAAAGGCGACGCCCGAGCCCTGGTGCGGGCCGACTCCGCCGGCCTTCCCGCCGTACACGTCGGCAAGCGAGTGGATGAGTCCCGCGCCGACTACGACGCTCGTCTCGCCGACATCGTCTCCGGGTTCGGCCCCGACTACGTGGTACTCGTCGGCTGGATGCGGGTGCTCACACTCAGCTTCCTTGGCTGGTTCCCCGGCATGGTCATCAACCTGCACCCGGCGCTTCCCGGCGAGCTACCGGGCACCCACGCGATCGAACGTGCTCTCGCCCAGGCGCAGGCCGGCGAGCGCACGAGCACTGGCGTGATGGTGCACTTCGTACCCGACGAAGGTGTCGACGACGGGCCGGTGCTCGCCAGCGCCCCCGTGCCGATCCTGCCGGACGACGACCTCAACTCACTCGAAACAAGAGTGCACGCAGTCGAGCATCAGCTACTCGTCGATGCGATCCGCGATGTGTGCACGGCACTCCTCGCTCACCGATCTCTCACCTCCAGGAACGGAGCCCCCGCATGATCAACGATGATCTGTTCGATCGCTTCCAAGCGCTCACCTTTGACGATGTGGTCATCGTGCCGGGGTACAGCGATGTGCTGCCCGACATGGTGGACACCTCAGCCGTTTTCGCGGCAGATATTCGCCTCGCCGTCCCCGTGGTCAGCGCTGCGATGGACAAGGTGACAGAAGCACGGATGGCAATCGCGCTCGCCCGCGAGGGTGGCATTGGTGTGATCCACCGCAACATGACCGTCGCCGAACAAGCGGGGGAGGTGCAGAAGGTCAAGCGCAGTCAGAGCGGCATGATCTCCGACCCGATCACGCTGCCGCCGACAGCGACGCTGGCAGAGGCCGAAGCGCTGATGCACCAGTTCAAGATCAGCGGCGTACCGATCACCGATCCACAAGGTCGCCTGGTGGGCATCCTCACCAACCGCGACACTCGGTTCTGCGAGCCATCCGACTACGTACGCTCGGTCACCGACTTCATGACCAGCGATGGCCTCGTCACGGCCAAGCACGGAACGACCCTCGACGAGGCCCGCAGCATCCTGCAGCGCCACCGCATCGAGAAGCTGCCACTCGTCGACGGCGACCGTCGCCTGACCGGGCTGATCACCGTGAAGGACATTCTCAAGAACCAGGAGTTCCCCAACGCAACCAGCGACAGCCGCGGGCGCCTCCGTTGCGCCGCTGCAGTCGGAGTCGGTCCCGATATGGAAGAACGCGTCGAGGCTCTGCTGGCGCAGGGTGTTGACGCGATCGCGATCGACACAGCCCACGGCCATTCGGCTGGAGTCATCAAGGCCATCGAGCGCATCAAGTCGGCGTGGCCCAACCTCCCCGTCATCGCCGGCAACGTCGTCACCGAGGAAGGTGTCGATGCACTTTCCCGTGCCGGTGCCGACGCGGTGAAGGTGGGCGTCGGGGCAGGCTCGATCTGCACCACCCGCGTCGTCAGCGGTGCGGGTATGCCGCAGCTGTCGGCGATCTACTTCACCACCAAGTACGCCCGCCGCCGCGGCGTGCCGGTGATCGCCGATGGAGGGATCACCTACTCGGGCGATGTCGTGAAGGCCATCGCCGCCGGCGCCGACACGGTGATGCTCGGCTCGCTACTGGCCGGCACCGACGAGGCCCCCGGCGAACTGGAGTTGTTCGAAGGTCGCCGCTACAAGAGCTACCGCGGCATGGGATCGATGGGCGCGATGCAAGGGCTCGGCGCCGATCGCTACGCAACGGCTCAGACCGACAAGAGTCAGATGGCCGGTCAGTCACGCAAACTCGTGCCCGAGGGCATCGAGGGTCGCGTCCCGTACTCGGGCACGTTGGGCGATGTGGTGTATCAACTCGTCGGCGGTCTGCGCAGCGGTATGGGCTATGCCGGAGCCGCCACACTCGACCACCTGCGCGACTCGGCGCGGTTCATGCGGGTCACCACCGCCGGACGCAACGAGAGCCACCCCCACGACGTCACCATCACCAAGGAAGCGCCGAACTACCAGCGCAGCTGAACTCGGGCTGGGCCGCCGCCCACCCGGTCAGGCCAGCTTCTCGACGAAGCCTTCCAACTGGCGCAAGTTGCGGCACTCGTACACACCGTCGGTGTGTGTGCCGTAGTCGCCGACGATCGAGTCGCCGGTGTTCCAGTAGCTCTTCGGCTCGGGGTTCAACCAGTACACGCGACGAGCCTTGGACTTGATCTCTTTGATCACCCAGGCCTGGCTGGCGTGGTAGTTGTTGCGCGCATCGCCCAGCAGCAGCACCGTGGTCTTGGGGCCGATGTCCTTGCCGTAACGCTCCCAGAACACCTCGAACGCATGGCCGTAGTCGCTGTGCCCGTCGACCCACACGACATCGGCCTCGGTGTTCACACGGTGGATCGCCTTGGCGATGTCTTCCTCACCCTTGAAGTAGTCCGTGACCTCGTCGATGCCATCGATGAACACAAAGGAGCGCACCTTCGAGAACTGACCCTGGATCGCGTAGACCAGCATCAGCGTGAATCGGGCAAAGGCGGCCACCGAGCCACTGATGTCGGCGACGACCATCAACTCCGGCTTGGCCGGGCGCGGATACTTGAACTTCGGTTCGGCGGGCACACCGCCGTACGACAGCGAGTGGCGCACGGTGTTGCGGAAGTCGAGCGGACCCTTACGACCATGCTTGCGCTTGCGTGCCAGACGGGCGGCGAGCTTGCGCGTCAGCGGCTGCAAGGCCTTCTTCAGACTCTGCATTTCGTCGCGCGACGCATGCATGAACTCGACGTCTTCGGGCAACGGCTTACGCAGGGTCTTGGCCATCGCCTCAGCGCCACGATCGGCCACGAGGCGACGACGGATCTCGGCCTCGATCTCCTTCTTGAACTGATCGATGCGATCGCTGTACTCGTCCTGCTCGAGACGCTCCTCGAGAGCGGTGAGTTCGCCGCCGACCTGCTGGCGACTGGCCTCCATCAACTTCTCGAGCATGCCGTCGAGGTCGAGGTTGCGCAGTGTGCGGTACAGGTAATACGTGCCACCCACGGGCCGACCGGGTTCCATACCAGCGAAGCGCTGCACCGACTGCTTGGCCAGCGCCCGCATCATCGCCTGGTCGCCGTTCATCAGCGCCGACATCAGCATCTGCGCGATTTCCTCGGGCGTCAGACTGTCGAGGCTGCCTCCCTGGTTGCCGCGGCTGTCGCCTTCCTGGCGCATCTGCTCTTGCATCTCGCGCCACATGGCATCGAGATCGGTCTCGCCCTCGGCGATCTTGTATTCAGGACCGCGCAGGCTGAAGTACACCTCGAACACGGTCTCGAACGCGCGCCAGTGAGCATTGTTCTTGACCATCGTGGCACCGAGCGCGTACTTGAACGCCTCTCGGTCTTCGATCGGAATGTGCTGCAACGCCTCCATGGCGTCGAGGTTCTCGGTGAGCGACACCGGCAGCCCGGCGTTGCGCAACTCGTTGACGAACCCCGCAAGAAGATCGAGCATCGTGACCTACTTGTCTACTGAGAGTTCTTTCGCGGCCTTGGCGATGTCGCTCTGGTACTTGAGCAGGATGTGCAGCGTGTCCTTGGCCTGTTGCGCATCGATGTGCTCGATACCGAGCAGGACAAGGGTGCGCGCCCAGTCGATCGTCTCGCTGACGCTGGGCGCCTTCTTGAGATCGATCTGGCGGATACTGCGCACGATGCGCGCGATCTGGTCGGCGAGGTTCTCACTGACCTCAGGCACCTTGGTGAGGACGATCTGCTTCTCGCGCTCCATGTCGGGGTAGTCGACGTGGAGGTAGAGGCAGCGGCGCTTGAGCGCTTCACTGAGCTCGCGGGTGTTGTTCGAGGTGAGGAACACCAGCGGGATCTGCTTGGCGGTGATCGTGCCGAGCTCGGGGATCGAGACCTGATACTCGGACAGGATCTCGAGCAGCAGTGCCTCGGTCTCGACCTCGACGCGGTCGACTTCGTCGATCAGCAGCACCACCGGGTCGTCGGCCGTGATGGCCTCGAGCAGGGGACGGGTGAGCAGGAAGTCGCTACCGAAGATGTCGTCGTGGATGTCGCTCCACGAATCGCTGCCCCGGTCGGCCTGGATGCGCAGCAACTGCTTCTTGTAGTTCCACTCGTACAGCGCTTTGGACTCGTCGAGGCCTTCGTAGCACTGCAGGCGGATCAGCCGAGCTCCGGTCATATCGGCGATGCTCTTGGCCAGCTGGGTCTTGCCCGTGCCAGCCGGACCTTCGACAAGGATGGGCTTGCCGAGACGATCGGCGAGGAAGGCGACGCCAGAAATACCGTCGTCGGCAAGGTAGTTCACGTCTCTCAGGCCATCACGGACCTGCTGGACGCTCTCGAAACGATGAGCCATGAGGGGCACCCTACATTCGATGTTGACCGCACGGTCAATCGTGCCAACTGCTGCGTTCCCGGCCAGGTCGCTTCCCGGTCCGCAGCCTGGTCGATTAGGGTGGTCGATTAGGGTGAAGGCCCACGCAGGCCCTCGCGGCCGATTCGGGAGGTTGGAAGGCCATCGATCGTTCGAGGGGCACTGGTCGTGCGCTGATGGCCGGGCTCGCACTGGTCGGCATGCTCGCGCTCACGGGTCCGGTCCGGGCGCAGAGTGCCACTCCCCCGACCCCACCTGCACCAGGCAGCGACGACCAACAGTTCCACCCGCTCGATCACCCGGTCACCACGCTCACCGGGGCCCCCACACCCGCGGATCCCGACGCGGTGGTGTCCGCCACCGTGGTGTTCAGCGGCGACTCGGTGAGCACCGCCCAGGCACGTGCCGCCCGAACTCACCGCTCATTCGACGCAGCGCTCGCCGAAGGCTCCATCGAGCGCTCCCAGGCCCGCACCGTGCCCGAGCTAGAGGCTGCGGGCGCCAGCATCGACGCCACCATCACCAACGTCCTGAATGCCGTCACCGTGCATGTCAAGGTGCGCGACCTCGCCGCCCTCGCCCAGGTGGCCGGCGTGGCGCAGGTGCACGTCGCGCGCGCGATCCAGCGCGACAACGGCACTTCCGACGGATACACCGGCGCGACATCGGTCTGGAACTCCCTCGGACGTACCGGTGCCGGCGTCAGCATCGCGGTCATCGACGACGGCATCGACTACACCCACGCCGACTTCGGCACACGCGGCGCGCTTGGCAACGCTGCGGTCTACGCGGCGAACAACCCGAAGATCATCGAGGCCGGAACGTTCCCCACGGTGAAAGTCCTCGGCGGCTACGACTACGTCGGCGATCGTTACTCGGCGGGTGCCTCCGCCATTGCCTGCGGCACCGTGACCAGCGGACAGACCACCAGCACCACCTGCCCAGACGCCGACCCGCTGGCGTGCGGCGAACACGGCACCCACGTGTCGGGCACCGCTGCCGGCTACGGCGTGCTGGCCGACGGCACGACATATGCCGGTGGATACGACACGGCATCGCTCACCGGCACGACGTTCAAGGTCGCGCCCGGATCGGCGCCGATGGCGAAGCTCTACATGTACAAGGTGTTCGGCTGTGAGGGCGGAACCACCGACACGGTGATCCTCGCCGCCATCGAGCAAGTCATGTCCATCACTGGGCCTGATCGCCCGAAGGTGCTGAACATGTCGCTCGGCAGTTCGTGGGGGTCCGCCGACGAGCCGATCGCGTTGGCCCTCAACGCCGTGGCCCAGTCCGGAATCCTGCCGGTGGTCTCCGCCGGCAACTCGGGCGCCAGCCCGTACCTCGTCGGCGGACCTGGCACCTCCGACCGGGCCTTGTCGGTGGCCGCGGGCGACACCTCGTCACTCACCGTGCCAGGAGTTGCCGTCACCGGTGGCATCACCTACTCCGCGCAGAACTCCAACTCCTACGACTTCGCTGGCAGCGGTTCGGTCAGCGGGCAGATTCTCGATGTCAACGACGGGTGCGATGTCTCGGACTTCACCGATGCGTCCGGCAAGATCGCTGTCGCCACTCGTGGCGGGAGTTGCAATCGCTCCGTCCGAGCCACCAACGGCCGAGACGCAGGCGCGCGAGCCGTCATCTTCGTCAACAACGTCAGCGGCTTCCCACCCCTCGAGGGTCCCATCGCCGGCGTGAGCATCCCGTTCGTCGGCGTCGATCCGGACGCAGCACAGGCCTCCAGTTTCCACACCAACGGCACATCGGTCACACTCGGCGCTTCCGCCCCGGTGGCCAACCCCGGTTACGAGCGTTTCGCCTCGTTCTCCTCCAACGGCCCGCGCTCGGACAACGCCCCCAAACCGGACATCACCGCACCGGGCGTATCACTCGCCTCGGCATACGTCGGTACCGGCACCGAAGCGGTCGTTCTGTCCGGCACTTCGATGTCCAGCCCGCACACGGCCGGGATCGCTGCGTTGGTGACAGAGGCGCACCCCGACTGGTCACCGGCAGAGATCAAGGGTGCGTTGATGGCCACTGCGTCGGCCAGTCGAGTACTCAACTACGACACCGTGCGCGGCGGAACTGGCATGGTCGCCGCAGCTGCCGCGGTCGCTTCGGTCGCCACCATCACCACATCCGATGGCCTCGACAACCTGGCCTTCGGTATCGCCCACATCAGCACCACATTCGACAGCACCCGGCCGTTCACGATCGAGAACTGGTCCGGGCAGGCCATCGTCTACGACCTCTCGACGGCTCATGTCACCGACCTCGGGCTTGGTGCGGCCCTGTCGATCACCTTCGACCATCCCACTGTCACGGTCCCGGCAGCCACCGGCACGTCACCGAACATCGTCCCCGGCACAGCGCTGGTGAACGTCTCACTGCACCTCGGCGGTCCCGCCGGGCTGCCAACGCAGGAGACCTCACGGGGCACCGTGTTGAACTCCGTCAACGGGTTGGTGATCGCCACGCCGCGCTCGGCGGCCCCCGGGGTCGTCACACTCGCGGTGCCGTTCCTGCTGGTGCCCTACGGCACCTCCGACGTGACGGTCAACCCGATCTCGACTCGGGGCCTCGAAGCGATCGCCCAGACACCGTCGTCGCTGAAGGTGAGTAACCGCGGCACGCACGCTGGCTACTACGACACGTATCAGTGGGCGATCAGCGACTCGATCCTCGACACATCGTTTGTCGAGACACCGAACATCGCCGACGTCGGTGTCAAGACATACACCGCCCCGGGCAACGTCGAACTGGTCGTGTTCGCGATCCACCTCGACCAACCGTTCGCGACGATGGGTGTCAACTACTTCGACGTGCTCATCAACACGGATGCCGACGTCACTCCCGAATACGAACTGTTGGGGGCCGACGAGGGCTTGCTCGTCGGCGGCTCACCCAATGGTGTGACCGCGGCGTACCTCGTCGCCTACGGCAGCAACACGATCCTCGGCGCCTATACGGCCTTCGCCCCATACAACGGCACCATCATCGAGTTGCCCGTGAGGCGGAGCCTGCTCGCGGCCGGTGGAGCTTTCAGTTTCACCGCCACCGCCGACTCGGTCGTTGCCAACGTGCCCACCGACACCACCGGCATTGGCCGCTTCGATCCGTCGGCGCCGGCGCTGAACAACGCCGACTACAGGTCCATCGCGGCGGGCGTCACTGTCACGCTCCCCACCACTGTCCGCCTCGCCGCAGCGAAGGCACAGGGTGCGCTCGGCTGGCTGATCGTGTCGGTCGACGATGCCACCGATGCCGCCGTCGACCGCGTGGCACTGTTGTCCCCCCGACCAACCCGCACACCTGCGTGAGCCCGGACTGCTCGTCACTGTGAGCACGTTGCTGAAGTCGAACCTGTCGGTGGCCAGCGGCACTGCTCTGTCGAGGATCACCGGCGTCGTCCGTGTGGCGGTCCTTGGCGCAGTGCTCGGCAGTCCCAGCGCGCTCGCCGACGCCTACGACCTCGCCAACGGCACGCCGAACATGATCTACGAACTGCTGCTCGGCGGGATTCTCAGCAGCAGCCTCGTCCCCCTCTTCACCCGACTCCATGAAGAACAGGACGACGAGGGCACCAACGCCGTCATCAGTGTGTCGCTGATCGTCATGGCGGCCATCACCGCCGCGGCTGTGTTCGCCGCACCCCTCGTGTTCCGCCTGTACTCACTGCTGACGTCAGCGGCAGTGGACGCCGGGCAGTACCGGGCCGTGGGCACGATCCTGACGCGAATCTTCCTCGTGCAGATCCTGTTCTACGGCATCAACACGCTGGCATCGTCGTTGCTCAATGCCCGCCGCCGCTACTTCGCCGCAGCCTGGGTGCCGACGCTCGCCAACGTCGTCACCATCGTGTCGCTGCTCCTGGTACACGGCAGCACCGGCCACACGATGCCCACCCTGCAGGACGCGCTCGACAACTCGTCGTTGCAATGGGTACTCGGTCTCGGCGCCACGCTGGGCATTGCGGTGATGGCACTGGCGCTACTTCCTGCCGTAGCTGGCACTGGCTTCCGATTCCACTTCCGTCCACAGTTCCGTCATCCGGCGGTGCAGCGACTGCGCACGCTGTCTGGGTGGGCGCTCGGGTACGTGGTGGCCAACCAGATCGCGATCGTCGTCATTCGCAACCTGCTGCGCGGCGGCGACGGATCGATCTTTGCCTACTCGCGCGCCTACCTGTGGTTCGTGCTGCCACACGGTCTGCTGGCCGTCTCCATCGCCACCACGTTCCTGCCGGAGATGACCAGCGCCATCCGCCGCAAGGATCGGCCGGGGCTGATCCGTCAATCGTCACTCGGTATCCGCCTCGTCGCCATCGTCACGCTGCCCGCCGGGTTCGGGCTGTTCGTACTGAGACGGGCGATCATCGGCGTTGCGTTCCAACACGGGAATGTCACCGCGGCCGACGCGCTGCAGACGTCCCGAGCACTCGCCGGGTTCGCGCTGGGCCTGGTCGGCTTCTCGGTGTACCTGTTCGTGCTCAACGTGTTCTATGCGCACCACGATGCACGCACGCCGTTCATGCTCAACCTCGGCGAGAACCTGATCAACATCGTGCTCGCTGTCGTGCTCGTCGACCGCTTCGGATTGCTCGGGCTCGGTCTGTCGTTCGCCCTGGCCTATCTGGTGTCCGCGCTCTGGAGTCTGCAAGTACTCAGCTACAAAGTGCCCGGCTTCCCGCTACGCCCTCTCTTCGCCTCACTCCACCGCATGCTGCTCGCGTCGGTCATCATGGCCGAAACGGTGTGGGCCATCGCCCGCCGCGTTGGCGGCAACTCTGGTCTCGCTGCCGTCGAGCGCATCGTCGCCGGTGGAATCGTGGGCGTGCTCGTGTACATCGGCACGCTGTTGCTGTTGCGGGCGCCGGAACTCGACGACCTGCGCCGCCGGTTCGGCTCGGGTCGGGACGCGCCCAACTCGTCCGACTAGATCAGCACCAGCAGATCGTCGCGATGGATCGCTTCGTGCGCCGCATCCGCCGGCAGATCGGTGGTGCGGCGGCCCATGAACCCGCGCAGCGTGGCGGCATCGTTGAGCACCATGCCGCGAGCGACGGCGACACCGGCGTGGTCGCGCACCTCGACGACATCACCCTCTTCGAACTCGCCCAGCACTTCGGTGATCCCGGCAGGCAGCAACGACGTGCCGCGCTCCACGAGCGCACGCCGCGCTCCGTCGTCGATGACGAGCACACCTTCAGGGTGGGTGGCGAAGCCGATCCAGAGTTTGCGCGCCGGCAGGTTGCGGCTACTCGCCAGGAAGGTGGTTCCCACGGAGACACCGTTCACCGCGTCGACCAACACATTCGGGCGCGAGGCCTCGGCAATGACGGCCCGAACCCCCGACCACGAGGCCATACGCGCAGCCGACAGCTTCGATGCCATACCCCCGCTGCCACGGTTGCTACCCGACTCGGTGGCCGCGACCGAGAGCAGTGGGTCGTCGGCAGCGACCACTTCGATCAGTTCCGCAGACGGGTCGGTGCGCGGATCAGCGGTGTACAGACCCGGTGTATCGGTGAGCAGCACCAGCACATCAGCGGTGACGTTGTGGGCCACGAGGGCCGCAATCCGGTCGTTGTCGCCGTAGCGAATCTCGTCGCTGGCGATCGCGTCGTTCTCGTTGACGATCGGCACGCAGCCGAGCTCCAGCAAGCGCACCAGGGTCTGTCGCGCGTGGAGGTACTGTCGGCGATCGACGAAGTCGTGTGGCACCAGCAGCACCTGGGCAGCCACGAGCGCGTGGCGACCGAGCGAGCGGTTATAGGTCTCCATCAAGCGACTCTGACCAGCGGCCGAGATGGCCTGCAGCGTGATCACATCGGAGGGACGACTGGCCAAACCGAGTGCAGCGACGCCCGCCGAAACCGCACCACTGGTGACCAGGATGACCTCATGGCCGACGGCGCGAAGTGCTGCCAGCTGATCGCACACTGCATCGATGATGTTTCCGTCGATGACGCCCAGATGGTCGGTGAGCGACGACGTCCCAATCTTGGCGACGATGCGCATGCTCAGACTTCCTCGTGGTACTCGAAACTGAATCCGGCGATCCAGATGATGTCGCCGTCGAGCGCTCCAGCGCGGGTCAGCAACTTGGGAACGCTGAGTCGCTTCAGCTGGTGGTCGATGTAGAACAGCGCCTCGGGAGTGGAGACGTCGTTGAGCGCCACGATGCGCTCCACCTGACGGCCGACCAGGCGGAACTCGTGATCGCCAAGGCGTTCGACGCGAGCACCCTCGGGCTGCGGACGAATGATGACGATGCCCTCGGTGTCGGGCTGCTCAGCGCGAGCCTCCGTGACGAGCGACGCCAGACGGCCGACCAGTTCGCGCACGCCCTGGTTGGTGATCGCCGAAATCTGCTCACCGTCCCAGTCGTACACCGCCGAATCGCTCTTCGTGCCCACGACCAGACGCGGCCGTTCCAGCAACTCGGGCCGGTACTCACCCAGTTCGTGGAGCAACACACGCTCTTGTTCGTGCGGGTCGACACCGTCGATGGCAGAAAGATCGACCATGATCAGCAGCGCACGAGCGCGCTCGATATGACGCAGGAACTGGTGGCCAAGACCGCGTCCCTCGCTGGCTCCCTCGATCAGACCGGGGATGTCGGCCACGACGAACTCGGAGTCGTCATAGCGCACGACGCCAAGGTTTGGCTCGAGTGTCGTGAACGGGTAGTCGGCGATCTTCGGCTTGGCTGCGCTGATGACGCTGATGAGCGTGCTTTTACCAACGTTCGGGAACCCCACGAGTGCAACGTCGGCCATCAGCTTGAGTTCCAGCTTCATCCACTGCTCGTCACCGTGTTCGCCCTGCTCAGCGAACGTTGGGGCGCGACGGCGGTTGGAGGCGAACTTGGCGTTGCCACGGCCGCCGCGGCCGCCTGGGGCAGCCAACCACCGGTCGCCGTGATGGGCCAGGTCGGCGTACAACTCTCCCGTGTACAGGTCGGAGACGATGGTGCCCTCTGGCACGAAGACTTCGAGATCGACACCGCGCTTGCCATGCTGATCCTTGCCGGAGCCATGCACGCCGTCTGCGGCTCGACGGTGCGGGTGATCGCGGAATGCCAGCAGCGACGCCACGTTGCGTGTGGCCACCAGCCACACGTCGCCTCCCTTGCCACCATCGCCACCGTTCGGGCCGCCGAATGCGACCGGCCCTTCACGACGAAACGACACACAGCCAGCGCCACCATCGCCGCCGCGTACGTTCAGTTGTGCTTCGTCGACGAATCCGCTCATAAGACCATCAGAGGCTATCTGGCCGCCGCCCATCCCTACGTGTGAAGGCGCAACCGCACCATGTGCGGGTAACCCTTCACACGTCGCGTCCCACCCACCACGTTTGAAGGCGCACCCGCACCATGTGCGGGTAACCCTTCAAACGCGGTGGTGGCGGGGGCGGGTCGGCCGGGGCGGGTACCCTTCGACAACATGGGCGGCACACACTCCACCTCACACAGCGACGGGTCGCGCCCGCGTAGCGAGGTCTGGGCCGGGACGATGAAGGGTGTCGCCACCGACGAAGGCATCGTCCTCGCCCACCGCAACTCGCCGCCGCCCGCAGTACAGCCAAGATTGCTCGATCGACGTGCCCGCGAGGATGCGGAACACGAAGCCCTCACCGCCGGCGCCACTCGGGCCGATGGCGCAGGTCAGCGCGCGCTCGAGGAACAGCCCGATCCGCTGCGCACATGCTTCGAACGCGACCGCGACCGCATCCTGCACGCCGCAGCCTTCCGCCGACTGGCGGGCAAGACCCAGGTGTTCGTCTTTCCTGCTGACCATCAGCGCACCCGGCTGACGCATGCACTGGAAGTCGCGCAAGTGGCCACTGCAATCGCTCGCGCCACAGGCCTCAACGTGACGCTCACTGAAGCCATCGCGCTCGGCCACGACTGCGGTCACGGTCCAGGCGGCCATGCCAGCGAGGATGCGTTCGACGAGTTCATCCCCGAGGGCTACAACCACGCCATCTGGGGTGCCAACGTGGTGCTCGTACCGCTCAACCTGTGCAGTCAGACACTCGACGGCATCCGCAACCACTCGTGGTCGTTGCCCACCCCTTCCACACCCGAGGGTGCGGTGGTGAGCTGGGCCGATCGGTGCGCCTACAGCGCTCACGACCTCGAGGATGCGGTGCACGCCGGAATCGTCAGCATCGATGACTTGCCGGAGGAGGTCACCGAAGTACTCGGCCGCACTCGCTCCAGCCAACTCGGCGCCCTCATCAGTGCCCTGGTGCGCTGCATCTCGGAGCGCGGGGTGGTCGGTATGGATCCCACACACGCCAGTGCGCTGGCAGCACTGCGCCACTTCAACTACGAGCACATCTACATGCGCCCCGACTCGCTCGCCCAAGGCGAAGCCGTCATCAAAGTCTTGCGCTCGCTCGTTGGCTACTACGCCGAGCATCCTGACACGATGCCGGTCACAGCCCAGGGTGACGATGCGGTGCGCGATGCCGTCACGTACGTGGCAGGGATGACCGACCGCTACGCGTTCGACCAAGCGGTGCACTTGCTGGGATGGCCACTCGACCGACTGCCCAAGAGCATCGATCGCCCTGACGCCTGAGCAACCTCACCGGAAAACGACGAAGGCCCGGCGCTTTCGCGCCGGGCCTCGTTCAGATCTGTGTGGTTCAGGCGTCGACTGCCGTGGGGAGAACGTCAACGACCTTGCGGCCCTTGCGTGCTCCGAACTGCACCGTGCCCTCGGCCAGCGAGAACAACGTGTCGTCGCCGCCGATACCGACGTTGTTGCCGGGGTGGAACTTGGTGCCGCGCTGGCGCACGATGATGGTGCCAGCGTTGACCTTGCTGCCGCCGAACACCTTTACGCCGAGGCGCTGTGCGTTGGAGTCACGACCGTTGCGAGTTGAACCGCCGCCCTTTGTCTTTGACATGGTGCTCAGCCCTTCTTGATCGAGGTGATCTCGATGACGTGGTACTTCTGACGGTGCCCATAGCGGCGGCGCTGGTTAGTGCGGCGCTTATAGGTGAAACCGTCGATCTTCGGGCCTTGGGCCCACCCAATCACCTTGGCGGTGACGGTGGCGCCCTTCAACTGCTCGGGGGTGGCGAGCACGGTGTCACCATCGACGACGAGCACAGGGGTGAGGTTGACCTCGGTACCCTGCTCGACGTTGAGAAGTTCGACGTGCACCTGCTGGCCCTCGGCGACGCGGGCTTGTTTCCCGCCGGATGCGATCACTGCGTACATAGCTCTTCGATCCTAGCGAGTCGAGCGGCCACTCCCACCGGAGAACCGAGGGGAAATGCCCGGAACAGCCTCATTCGAACAACGCGAAGTCGATCTTGACCCCGCGCCCCTCGCAATTCGGGCATTGGTCAGCGAAGTTCACCAGCAGACCTTCTCCGATGCGCTTGCGGGTCATCTCCACCAGGCCCAGCTCGCTGATGTCGAACACCTGGGTGCGGGTCTTGTCGCGGGCCAGCGCATGGCGGAAGGCGTCGACCACCTTGCGTCGGTTGTCCTTGATCTCCATGTCGATGAAGTCGATGACCACGATGCCGCCGATATCGCGCAGGCGTAGCTGCTTGGCAACCTCTTCGGCCGCCTCCAGGTTGTTGCGGTAGACGGTCTCCTCGAGGTTCGAGGTGCCGACGTTCTTGCCGGTGTTCACGTCGATCACCGTCAGCGCCTCAGTGTGCTCGATGATCAACGAGCCGCCGCTGGGCAACCAGACCTTGCGATCGAGCGCCTTGTGGAGTTGTTCGTGAATGTGGAACCGCTCGAACAGCGGCAGCCCGTCTTCCACAGCGTCGAAGTGCTCGATGCGGTCGGCCAACTCAGGGTTGAACGCCTCGACGTAGCCGCGCACATCCTCGTGCAGGCGACTGTCGTCGATGACCACGCCGCGGTACTCGGCGTTGAACTCCTCGCGAATCACGCGGACGGCGAGTTCCGGTTCGCGGTACAGCAGGGCCGGACCGCCGGCCTTCTTGGCCTTGGCCTCGATGATGTTCCACTGATCCAGCAGACGGGTCATGTCGGCACGCAGTTCGTGCTCGGTGGCGTTCTCGGCGGCGGTACGCACGATGAGACCGTGCTCGGCGGGCTTCACGCGGTCGAGGATGTTGCGCAGGCGCTTGCGCACATCGTCGGGCAGGCGCTTGGAGATGCCATAGGTCTTCGAGTGCGGGATGAGGACCACGAAGCGACCGGGCAGCGAGACTTCCTGCGTCAGGCGAGCACCCTTGGCCCCGATCGGGTTCTTCGTCACCTGACACACGATGAGCTGCTTCGAGCGCAGCATCTGCTCGATACGCGGCTCTTCCTTCTTCGACTTCTCAACAATGTCCTCGGCGTCGTACTGCACATCGCCGCGATAGAGCACGGCGTTCTTCGGCGTGCCGATGTCGACGAACGCGGCCTCCATACCGGGCAACACGTTCTGCACCTTGCCGACATAGATGTTGCCGTGGATCTGGCTGACGTCGTCGGCCGGACGACTGGTGTAGTGCTCGATCAAAGTGCGACCTTCGAGCACAGCCACCTGGGTAAGGTTCGGGCGGACCTGCACGCACATCAGGTAACGACCAATCGGGCGACCGTTGCGCTCGCGGCCACGGCGACGCTCGAGCACATCGGGATCCAGCTCAGGACGACCCTGGTCGGGCCGCCCCTGCTCGGGACGAGCCTGACCCGTGCTGCCACTGCCACTGCCGCTGCGACTCTTCCCGCCGCGGCGGCGCTTCTTCTTCGCGGCCTCGCCGTCGTTCGTCGAGGCCTCACCCTCGTCCTCGTCGTTGAGGGCGGCAGCAGACTTGGCACCATCGGTCCTTGGCGTGGCCGCCACCTTCGGCCCCTTGGCCTTGGCGCGCTGACCCTGACCTTGACCCTGACCCTGGCCCTGGCCCTGGCCCTGGCTGGCGGCAACAGGTTGCGCGACCGCCGAGGATGGCCGGGTGTCGCCGATCTGCGGACGTCGTACGAGCGCCTTGTCGGCGGCCTCCACTGACGGGCGGCCTTCGCTCATGCGCTCGGGGAGTTCCGGCTGGTCGTCCTCGTCGGACGGCGCGTCAGCGGCGACGCGCTGGGCAACCGGACGCGGAGCGCGTGGGGCCCTCGGCGGCCGGGCAGCGACAGCAGGCTCACCTGCCGTGTTCACATCAGCCGTCTCCTCGCCGCCTTCATCGTCGCCGCCTTCATCATCGCCGTCGTCATCGTCGTCGTCGAAGTCGTCGTCCGCGGACTCGCCGCCTTCACCGACCGGACGCGGCTTCTTGCGGTTCTTTCCGCCGCGCGAACCGCGGCGACGTTTGCGCGCCGCCGGCCGCAGAGTCGGGTCGGCGATGTCCTCGTCGCCGTTCTCGCCGTTCTCGCCATCGTCGCCAGGCTCGACCGCATCGGCGGCGTGGTCTGTTGCTTCGTCTGCGGAGGCGGGGCGATCCGGCTTCGAGGTCGCCGGGGCAGCCGGGGCCGGCGGCTCAGTCGCGGCGATGTCGGACGCAGGCGTGCCGGCAGTGTCGAGTTCGGAGTTGTCCATGAAATACGTCCCTTCTCATGCGCACCCCACAGGGGTACGCGTCGCGACCGCACGCGCCGGGATGATCTCCCTGCGCACGGCGTCGCGCTCGATCCATTGATGTGTGCGCAACACTCGTCCGGTCACATCGATCGGGTCGAGTGCGGGGAACAGCGCGCCGACGAGTTCCGTCGGTCGCAGTCCCCTTCCATTCATGGCCAGCACCGCGCACAGGTGTGGCCGGGGATCGTCGGCCACCGAGGTGACCGACAAAGCTTCGATGGCGGCGCGTACGTCGTCGACGCTGCGCTGCCCCTTGCGTTCGCGCTCCACGAGGAGCGACGACTGTGAGAGCACCGAGGCGACGGCGGCTGCAGCCTCATCGCGATCGGGCCCGACGAGAGCGAAATCCCAGCTACAGGCGACAACATCTTCCTGCAGCGACGGGCAACCCGGTTCGCGCAGTACGACGTTGGTGACCTCGTAGCCAGCGGGCATACCCGAGGCAAAGCGGGTGCACAACTCATCGAGATCAGCGTGCTGCGCTTCGGCGAGTTCCATGTCGAGGTATTCGGCGAGGCTCTCGCCGCCGGTGGGCAACCCGAGTCCGAACGACATCTTGGGTCGCGGTGTGAAGCCAGCCGAGTAGGCCATCGACACTCCCACCTTGCGCACGGCGCGTTCCCAGTGCCGGGCAGTGTCGCCGTGGCTGGTGAACCGAATCTTGCCGAGCTTGGAATAGCGCACGCGCAGTTTCATACCGAAACCTCTGCGCCGACCGGCTCGTCGCGACGCGGTCGGGTGAGCAACTGCACCGGCACCTCGCCGCCACGCGCCAGATCTTGCCCTGTGCCCTGGCTACCACCGGCTGGCGGCACCGGCGAAGCAACCACGTGCTCGATGCCGTAGCCGGTGCACACGCCGCAGTCGTAACACGGAGTCCAGCGGCAATCCTCCAGGCCGTGTTCGGCCAGCGCGGCCTGCCAATCCAGCCACAGGAAGTCTTTGTGCAGACCGGCGCTGAGGTGGTCCCACGGCAGCACCTCGTCCTCGTCACGATGGCGATTGACGTACCACTCGATCGACAGACCCTCGGCGGCCATCGCCTCTTCCCAGCGCGACAGGCGGAAGAACTCGCTCCATTCCTGGAACACTCCCCCGTCGCGCCAGACCCGTTCCATCACGTTGCCGATACGACGATCGCCCCGGGCGGCGATCCCTTCGGCGGCCGTCGCTTTGGGGTCGTGCCACTTCACCTTCACACCTCTGGTGCGCTCCGCGGCGTCGCGCACGAGTTGCACCTTGCGCCGCAGTTCGTCCGTGGTGTTCTGCCCGAACCATTGGAACGGTGTGTGCGGTTTGGGGACGAAACCGCCGAGGCTGACCGTGACGCTGGCCCGGTTGGTGTGCCGTCTGCCGATCTGCACACAGTTCCTGGCGAGATCGACGATGCCGTACGTGTCTGCATCTTGTTCGGTCGGCAGACCCGTGAGGAAGTAGAGCTTCATCCGGTTCCAGCCCTGCGAGAAACCAGACTCGACGGCACTGTACAGATCGTCTTCGGTGATCAGTTTGTTGATCACCGAGCGCAGCCGCCAACTACCGGCTTCAGGTGCGAACGTGAGCCCGCTGCGCCGCCCCCCTGATACCTGGCTGGCGAGACCCACCGTGAACGCGTCGACACGCAACGAGGGCAGGCTGACCGATACCGCGCCGTTCGTGCCGCACTCCGCGGAGTTGACGGATTGCAAGACCTGCTCGATCCCGCTGTAGTCGGCGGTGGAGAGCGAGGTGAGGCTGACCTCGCTCTGACCAGTGCTGCGCAGACCGTTGGCGATCATCGTGCGCACTTGCTCAGCGGGACGTTCGCGCACCGGACGAGTGATCATCCCCGCCTGGCAGAACCGACACCCGCGGGTGCAGCCACGGAACACTTCGACTGCGAGGCGGTCGTGCACGACCTCCGTCAGCGGTGCCAACGGATGCTTCGGGTACGGCCAATCGGCCAGATCGGCGACCGTGCGCTTGTGCACCGTGGCCGGGACATCGGAGTACCGCGGCGTGACAGCCCGCAGCTGTGGGCCGTCGTACTCGACCTCGT
Source organism: uncultured Acidimicrobiaceae bacterium (assembly GCA_903919215.1). Classification (GTDB taxonomy): domain Bacteria; phylum Actinomycetota; class Acidimicrobiia; order Acidimicrobiales; family Ilumatobacteraceae; genus UBA668. The sequence goes on along the minus strand of CAIXHI010000248.1, from coordinate 5,838 downwards.
ACATCGCCGGCACATAGACACCGGGCACCTTGGAGAGTTCGCGCAGCACACCCTCGCGGCTTCCCGGCGTACGCCCGGAGGCCTTCCAGTCGCGCACGACCTCGGTGATCTCACCGATGACTTCTTCACCCTCACCCAGCACCACCAGGTCGACGAAGTCGGCCAGTGGTTCCGGGTTGAACGCGCAGTGACCGCCGAGCACGACGAGCGGATGGTGCGGTTCGCGATGGGCGCTGCGCACCGGCACACCAGCCAGATCAACCATGTTGAGGACATTGGTGTACACCAACTCGGCCGAGAGATTGAACGCCAGCAAGTCGAAATCACCCGCAGCGAGGTGCGTATCCACCGAGAACAGCGGCACACCATGGCGTCGCATCAGCGCTTCGAGGTCGTGCCATGGCGCGTATGTACGCTCGGCGACAGCGTCGTCGCGTTCATTCAGGATTTCGTAAAGGATTTGAAGCCCCTGGTTGGGCAAGCCGATTTCGTACGTGTCGGGGTAGGCGAGCAGCCACGACACCCGATCCGGCGCATGCCGGGGGGTGACGGCGCCGTCCTCGCACCCGATGTAACGGGCCGGTTTTTGCACCCGAGCCAGGAGCGGTTCGATCCGCGCCCAGAGTGAGGTCATGTTCCCGGGAAGTCTACCCTGCAGGCGCCCGACGACGCCGGATCACCGGGGAGACGCGCTCGCGCCACCTAGCGGTAGCGGCGCATGTGCACGTTCTGTACCAGGCCCGTCAGGGCAAAGAACGTCACCAGGCCCGAGCCGCCATAGGAGATGAACGGCAGCGGCAGCCCGGTGATCGGCATGATCCCGATGGTCATCGCGATGCTCTGGAACACCTGCCAGAGCAGGATCGAGAAGACTCCGACACACAGGTAGGTGCCCAGGAGATCGCGGGACAGGTGCGAGATGCGCCAGATCCGCAGCAACACCACTGCGTAGAGCCCGATGACCACCGCCGCACCGACCAACCCGAACTCCTCGCCGACGGCCGAGAACGGGAAGTCGGCCCATTGCACAGGGATGTCGTTGCGAGCCATCGTGATCGGGCCGTGCAGCCACCCCTTGCCGAACATGCCACCGGTAGCCACGGCACGCACTGCGTTGCGCCCCTGGTACACATAATCGCGCAGCGCCGGATCGTTGGAGTCCTGGTTGAAGAACGCCGTGAACCGACGCAACTGGTACTGGCTCAGAAGATTGGTCACCAGTGCCCCGAGCACCGTGCCGACCGAGACGAACGTGATCAGCGCCATGTAGCGCAACTTGGCGCCGGCGACGAGCATGATTCCCATCGCCATCACGATCAACACCGACGACGTACCAAGGTCGGGTTGCAGGATGATCAGACCGGCCGGCATACCGACCAGCATCAGTCCGATGATGAATCGGTGGTACGGCAAGACATCGCTGCGATCCTCGGCAAGATAGGCGGCAACGGTGAGCAGCACCGTGTACTTGCTGAACTCGGCTGGCTGCAGCTTGAGCGGGCCGACGTTGAAGCTGAGGGCTGCGCCGCCGCTCACGGCGCCCACCAAGATCACCAGCACGAGCAACATCAGCGTGACGCCATACAGAAACCGTGCGTGATCCTTCCACCAGTCGTAGTCGAACGCCATCACGATCACCATCGTGATGACCGCGCCGATGAGGAAGATCTCCTGGCGGGTGACGAACTGGAAGTCGAATGGGGCGGTGGCACCCGGCCCGTACTTCGTGCGCGAAGCCGTGTAGATGCAGGCGAGTCCGATGACCGAGAGGGCGCTGACCGCCATCATCAAGACCCAGTCGATGTTGCGCGTGGGCGCGCTGGCGCTGGCACGGATGTTGCCCAGCCCGGAGTCGGGCCGCCGACGGAGGAAGGTGGCCGCCATCGGTCAGTCCTTCAAGCCTGACGAGCCATTGAGGCAGTACGAGTTGTGCAGTTGTCGAGCAGGTGCGGCAGTGAACGAACTGACGTCGAGTGGGTCGCTGACCAGGACAGGATCAAGCTTCACCTGTTTGGTGAGCGCGAGGAACACGCACTTCACCACTGGCGCCGCGGCCTTGGACCCGTAGCCGCTCTTCTCCAGATAGGCCACCACCGTGTACGGAACGTCGGTGGGGTTCTCGGAGTTCAGGTCGGTCACACCGAATGCAGCGAAGGCCGAGGAGTCGTTCCACGGCAGGTTGGCGGCGCCCTGGGCGGTGCCCGTCTTGCCAGCGATGTTCACAGGGAAGCCCTTGAACAGACGGAAGCCGGTGGTCTCGTGCTCGAACCCGAAGAACACACCGGGACCGCGGATCACGCGGGTGAGGCCCTCGATGATCGGCTTGTAGATGGTCTCCGGATCCATCTCCAGTTGATCGCGAACGATGGCGTTCTCGTAACTCACCCGCACCTCACCCTTGGTAAGGTCGGCCATCGCCGGCCCGGAGTTCGGGGTGAGGGGCGCCCAGATCGCCTTGACGATCGACGGCTCGAGCAGGAAACCGCCGTTGGCGAGCGTGGAGTACGCCATCGCCAACTGCAACGGGGTACCAGCCATCAGGCCTTGACCGATCGCCATCTGCACGTTGTCACCCACCACCAGCCGAGGTGCCTCGTTCTTGTTGAGCACCCCCTTGCGCACGAGTTCCGCCTTCACCTCGTTGGTGGGCAGACGACCCTTCCACTCGTATGGCAATTGGATACCGCTCTTGGTGCCGAACCCGAACCGCATCAGATTGTCCTGCAGCAAGGTGCGCCCGACACCCTTGGTCGCGTAGGCCATCTCGCCAATACGGTAGAAGAACGTGTCGGACGACACTGCGAGTGCATCGGCCACCGTGACCGGCCCGTACGAACTGGGCCGCAACGTGTTCTTGTTGACGGCGTTCTTGAAGATGCAGCGCGCGACGCCGCCGTTCTGCTGACAGTCGTTGGCGTCGATCGTGGTGAGGTTGTAATAACCCTGGTCGAGGTACTTGTCCTTGGCCGTGATCAGACCCGAGTGTAACGCCGACCACGCGACGAACGGCTTGAACGACGAGCCGTAGTTGTAGTTGCCCTGCACCGCGCGGTTCACGAGGATCGACTTGTCGGGGTCGATCGGCGTGCCGTCGGCATTCGTGCTGGGGAACAGTTGGTGGTACTTGTCGCCGCTGATGCCCGACTCCATCCAGCGATTGTCGAACGTGGGATAGCTGGCCATCGCGATCACCTGGCCGTTGTGATGGTTCACCACCACCACCGAGCCGGCCGGCGCCTTGTGCTGCACCCATTCCGGGTATTCGATGACCGAGCCGTCCTTCAGCGTGCGGCGATACACACGCTGGGTCCAGTTGGTCTCGCGGTCGAGCGGGTTGTGCGGTGCAGAATCGCCCATCGTCAGGTTCTCAGCCAGGTTGCGCCGCGAGCGCAACTCGGTCTCGAGCGCCTGCTCGGCGTACTGCTGAATCTCCAGGTCGATGCTCAACTGCACATCGAATCCGGCTACCGGGTCGATGTTCTGATCGACCAACTCGCGCACGATGCCACCAGCGGCGTCGACCTCGTAGACCTTCTTGCCCCAGCGGCCGTGCAGCTCGCGTTCCATACTCTGCTCAACGCCGAACTGACCGACACGTTCGTTGCGCTTGTACCCCTGGGCGAGGTAGCTCTTCAGCGATCCCTCGCTGATCGAGCTCATGAACCCCACCACGTGGGCCGCCAACGGCGCGTAGGGATACACGCGCTTGTACTGCTCGGTGACATCGATGCCCGGATAGTCCTCGCTGCGCTCCATCAGGAAGTTGACGGTGGCCTCGTCGACGTCTTCCTTCAGCGGCAACGGCAGGAGCGAGTCGAACTGCTGCTTCTTCTTGCATCCGGTCGGTTCCTTGTAGCACGGGTCGTAGCGGCGCATCAGATCTTCGACGGGTGTCTTCAGCGGGCCCGACAGCCGTTTGAACAACTCCAGTCGGCTGCTCGCCTTGCGCACGACCTGCCAGTCGACGGTGACGGTGAGGAAGCTCTTATTGTCGGCGACGACGCGTCCCAGCGTGTCGAAGATACGACCCCGCTCAGGAGCGATGTAGACCGTGCGGGTCTTGGCCGAGGTGACCTTGGCCTGGTAATAGTCGGCCTTGACGCCCTGCAGGAACCACAAGCGCACACCCAGCAGACCGATCAGGATCAGCGAGACGGTGGCGAGTACCCCGAGGCGAGCGGTGCGCTTGTCAACGGCCATTGCGACAGTCTTGTCCGTAGAGCGGCGAGAGTGGGCGCGCGCGTCCGGTCGGCGCATCGGTCATGACGACGGCGCCTTCCACTTCTTGCGCTTCGCACCGGTCATCCAGCGCGCCGTCGGCAGCAGCAGCGGACACACCACTCCAGACGTGACCGCCACCAGTGGCACTGCGAACAGGATGTCGCCGGTGATCCAGCCGCTCTCCCCCGTGATGGCGTTCGCCAACGGGATGCAGAACTCACCCACGGCCGACCCCATCGTGGCGAAGATAGCGGCCAGCCACCACTGTGGGTCGGGAGTGAACGCGTGCAGGTACCCGGCGACGATGCCGCCCAGCCCATACGCCAGTGCTGTGAGACCAAGCGGGGTATTGCCGGCCAGGTCGTACATCAGCCCCAAGGCGAAACCGGCCACGGCACCGCGCTCGGCACCTCCGCCCACGCCCGCTGCGGCGACCAGCGCAAGCACGAACTGCAACTTCACGTCATGGATCGGATGGTTGGCGAAGACGGCCCGCTGGATGGCGAGAGCGATCAGCCCGACTAGCAGCAATCGCGGCCCGGCACCGATGAGAAAACGCCGCACCGGTCAGCCGCCGATGGCCTGCTGGTTGGGCTTGAACAGCACCACCGCGACGAAGTTCAGGCGCCGCAGATCCGCGTTCGGGCGCACTTCCACCAACGTCGTACTGTTCCCGGGTTGCCGAGTGACCGCGGTGATGATGCCGATGGGGATACCTTGCGGCGCAAGGCTGCTGGTGCCACCCGAGGTATCGACCCCCGCTCCCACCTTCACGCTGGTGAGCACAGAGTTGTTGTCGGTGAAACGCAGCACCAACGTCAGTTTGGGACCGCGCCCGTCGAGCATGCCGGTCTCGCGGACCACAGGCGGCAACGTGGTGGTGGTCTGCGCGTCGGTACCCAAGGGATCGGTGACTGTCGGGTCGACGACAGGAACCCCGGCACCCGGGGTGCCAGTGCCCCCATTGGCCGACGGCGACGACGTACCCGTAGTGGCTTCGTCGGTGGCGACCTGGTCGTCGGTGCTCAGCACTCGAGCAGAAATGGCGAACGTCGGATCGGTGATGAGCAGCACGATGCTGCGGTTCGGATACACCCGAGTGATGCGACCGATCAGACCGGCACCGTCGGTGACCAGCATCCCAACCTCGACACCGCTCTCGGAGCCAACCCCGATCTCGACCGTCTGCTGATAGTTGCCGGGCGAATCACCCACCACCTCAGCGGTCACCACGTTGAAACTCCACTTGGAGGTGAGCTGGTCGAGTTTCAGCAACTCGCGGTACTGCAGTACCGCCGAACGCGCCTCGATGTCGCTGCCCTTCATGTGCGCGATCTGGTCGCGCAGCACCGCGTTCTCACGTTCGAGGTCGTGATAGTTCGACACGCCGTACCACGCTCGCTCGACGGGCAGCACGACCGCCCGCGTGGCGGTGTCCACCGGCGACAGCAGGATGTCGAATGCCCGACGCGCCCGGTCGATGAACGGGTTGCCCTGTTTGTCGAGAGTGATCAACAACAGACAGGTGAGCACCACCAAGAGCACTACCCGGCGACGGCTGAGTGACGAGAACATGAGCGGACCGCCGAGCGGCTATTCGTCGCCACCGAGCGACAT
>CAIXHI010000247.1 GCA_903919215.1 uncultured Acidimicrobiaceae bacterium | reverse complement strand
CCCGAGTGCCAGGCTGCGCCCGAGTGGCAGGTGACACCCCGGGGTGTCACCTGCCACTCGGGCGCAGCCTGGCACTCGGGGCGGCGGCCAGGCACTCGCACCGGGTCAGGCGGGGCGGAGGTGGACCTGGCGGCCGGAGGCGGCGGGGGCGGCGGTGGGGGTGCGGTCGGTGGGGGTGCGGTCGGCCGCGGTGAGGTGGCCGGTGAGGTGGCCGATGACCCAGGTCTGCTCGGGGATGCTGGCCTGCACGGCGGCGAGGTCGGCGGGGGAGCACACGGCGACCATGCCGATGCCCATGTTCAGCGTGCGGTACAACTCGTGCACCGGCAGCGCGGCGACTTCCTGGACCAGGCGGAACAGCGGTGGGACGGGCCACGAGCCGAGTTGGACGACGGCATCGAGCGACGCGGGCAGCACACGCGGCAGGTTCTCGGGCAGACCACCACCGGTGATGTGCGCGAGTGCCTTCACGAGGCCACTGTCGATCGCCGCAACGAGCACGGGCAGATAGTTGCGGTGGGGGCGCAGCAGCGCCTCGCCGAGTGTGCAGTCGAATCCGGCGGGCACCGAGTCCATCGGTAGCCAGGCGAACAGCTTGCGCAACAGCGAGTAGCCGTTGGTGTGCGGCCCGTTGGACGCGATGCCCAGCAGGACGTCGCCCTCGACCAGGGCGCCGCGTGGCAGCATCTGCGCCCGATCGACCAGGCCCACCAGCGTGCCGGCGATATCGAACGAGCCTTCTGTGTACACACCCGGCATCTCTGCCGTCTCGCCACCCAAGAGGGCACATCCGGCCGCCTCGCACGCCTCGGCCATACCGGTGACCACCTCGGCCACTTGATCGGCATTGAGTTTGCTGCTGGCGATGTAGTCCAGAAAGAACAGTGGGCGAGCACCCTGTACGAGCACATCGTCGATGCAGTGGTTGACGATGTCCATGCCGACGCCCTTGTACTTGCCGAGGCGGGCGGCGAGTTCGACCTTGGTGCCGACGCCATCGGTGGACGCGACGAGCAATGGCTCGTCCATGTCCTTGATCGCGGCCAGGCTGAACACACCACCGAAGCTGCCGACACCGCGCAGGACCGCCGGCCCATGTGTCCGCTCGACGGCCGCCTTCATCTGCTCGACGGCGCGGGTGCCCTCGTCGATGTCGACACCCGCCGCGGCGTACGACGACAGACCTGCGCCGATCGCTCGCCAGCCGATGTCACCGCGCACCTGCATCCCGTCGAAGCGGATGGCCTTCATCCGCTGATACGCGTGGGCCCGCGCCGTGCCGAGATCGTTGCCGAGGCCGGTGACGGCCAGCACGCGCCCGCCCGTCACCATCGCGCCGTCGGTGCCCGCACGGAAGACCATCGCATCGGGCCAGTCGTGCAGATCGCCCTCGATCGCCGCACCGGGGACCGGCATGGCCGGGTACCCCTCTGCGGCGGCCACCACGGTGCAGGCGAAGCCCCGCGACTGGATACGCCGCTCGCCGAGTGTCCCGTTGCAACAGGTGAGCGCCAACTCCGCGAGGTCGTCGATGAGCAGCGGCAGCACGGCCTGTGCCTCGGGGTCGCCGAAGCGGCAGTTGTACTCCAGCAGCTTGGGGCCGTCATCGGTGAGCATCAGCCCCGCATACAACACCCCGACGTAGGGCGCCCCGGATTCCCACAGGTGATCGACCACCGGCTGAATGAACCTGGCAGTGAGCTCCTCGGCGTCGTACGGAACGGGTGCCGGCGCGTAGGCACCCATCCCGCCCGTGTTGGGGCCCGTGTCGCCCTCTCCGATGCGCTTGTGGTCCTGTGCGATCGGCAACGGCCGTGCGATGCGACCGTCGCACATCGCCATCAGGCTGCACTCGGGACCGACCAGCCGCTCCTCGAGCACGATCGGACCCTGCTCGACCAATTCGCGGATCGCGGCCAGTGTCTCGGCCTCGCCCTCGGGCACGATGACACCCTTCCCGGCGGCCAAGCCGTCGAGCTTCACGACCACGGGCTTGCCGAACTCACGCCACCACGCGACCGCTTCAGCTTCGGACGACGACAGGTGGAACGCGGGTGACGGCAGTCCCAACGAGTGGGCGAGTGTGCGCGTGAATCCCTTCGACCCTTCGAGCCGGGCGACAGCGGCTGTCGGGCCGAAACAAGGAATGTGCAGCTCGGCGCAGCGATCCGCAACGCCAGCGATCAGCGCGGACTCGGGGCCGACGATGACGAGGTCGGCAATGGGTGAGCCGGGGAGGTCAGGGAGGATCTGCACCTCGTGTCCGCGGCGCTTGCACGCCCAAGCGATGGCCGACTCGCGCCCGCCCGCGCCGATCACGAGCACCCTCACGACAGCGCTCCCTCGAAGCTCAGCTTCGGCGGTGCCTCGTCCACAGCCATCGGGTAGTTCCCGGTGAAACAACCGTTGCAGTAGCCGACGCCGGAACCTCCATGCTCCGGCTCGATCGCCAGGTTCATCCCCTCCAGCGACAGGAACGCCAGCGAGTCGGCGCCGATCAACAGGCGCATCTCCTCCACACTGAGCCGCGCCGCCATCAGGTCACCGTCGTGGCCCATGTCGACACCGAAATGACAGGCGTCGGTGATCGGCGGGCAGGTGATGCGCACGTGCACCTCGGTGGCACCGGCATCGCGGACGAGTTTGACGAGTGGCCCGGCCGTGGTGCCGCGCACGATCGAGTCGTCGATCATGATGACGCGCTTGCCCGCAAGGTTCTCGGCGAGCGCGTTGAACTTCAGCGCGACGCCGCGGTCGCGCAGATCTTGGGTGGGTTCGATGAACGTGCGGCCGATGTAGCGGTTCTTGATCAGGCCATCGTTGTGCGGGATTCCGCTCTGGCGGCTGTATCCGATGGCGGCGGGGATGGAGCTGTCAGGCACAGGGATGACCACATCAGCGTCGACACCGGACTCGATCGCCAGTTGCTCACCCAGTCGCTGGCGCACGTGATGCACATTGCGTCCCGCCCAGACGCTGTCGGGGCGGCTGAAGTAGACGAACTCGAAGGTGCACCGTGCGGCGTTGACGGCCGGTGCAAGCGCCTGGCGACGGGTGATCTCGCCGCCCTGCAGGGTGACGATCTCACCGGGTAGCACTTCGGTGATGTCGAGGCAGCCGAGCGTGTTGAGCGCGCATGTCTCGGACGCCACAGCGTGCCCGCCCTGTGGCAGCCGACCGACGCTCATCGGCCGGAAACCCCACGGATCGCGCACGGCAATGACACGGTCCTTGGCCAACACGACCAGCGAGTAAGCGCCCTTCCACGCCGGCAACGTGCGCTCGAGGCGGTCTTCCCACGTGCGGCCACCGGCAGCGGCGAGCATCAGCGTCAGCACTTCGGTGTCGCTGGTGGCGGTGAGGCCGAAACCCTTCGCCAGCAACTCTTCGCGCAGCGCCCCAGCGTTCACCAGGTTGCCGTTGTGGGCCACGGCCAGCGGACCGTGCATCGTCTCGACGAGGAACGGCTGGATGTTGCGGTGGGCGTTGGCGCCGGTGGTGCTGTAGCGCGTGTGCCCGATGGCGTGGTAGCCGTTGAGTTGGGCCATCGTCGTCGGGGTGAACACGTTCGACACCAGACCGCTGTCCTTGTGCATGCGCACGCGGTTGCCGTCGCTGACGGCGATGCCTGCGGCCTCTTGGCCGCGATGTTGCAACGCGAACAACCCGAAGAAGGCCAACTGCGCGATGCCTTCGCCGTGTGGCGTGGAGACCGCGAACACGCCACATTCCTCATGAGGGTGGTCATCGTCGGCGGGTCGGAGACTGTCGTCAGGAAACATGGCGCAAGGCCTCCGTGATGCGGGATGCGACTGGATAGGCGCCGGGTACGAACTCGGTGCCGGTGATCTGTTCGAACGCTTGGATGTAGCGGGCGCTGGTCTGCTGCCACACATCGGTCGGCAGGGCAGGCGGGTCGCCATGCCCCGTGTAGCCGGCGTCGAGCAATGCTCGGCGCACGACCTCCTTGTCGAGGCTCTCGGGCTCCTCGCCAGCGGCGAGACGCTCGTCGTACGAGGATGCCACCCAGTAGCGCGATGAGTCGGGTGTGTGCATCTCGTCGATGAGGATCACTGCGCCGCTCTCATCGAGACCGAACTCGTACTTCGTGTCAGCGAGGATCAGACCCGCTTGCTGGGCGACCTCCTGGCCGCGTTGGAACAGTCGCAGGGCAGCTTCGACCGTGCGCATCCACGCAACCGGATCGACGAGACCGCGTTCGGTCACTTCACGCGTTTCGATCGGCTCGTCGTGCGCGCCATCCTGCGCCTTCGTGGTGGGCGTGACCATCGCATAGGTGAGTGCCGTGTTCTTCTGCAGTCCCTCGCGGAAGCGGTAGCCGTAGATCGTGCGGGCACCTTCCGCGTACTGGCGCCACAGCGAAGTGGAGGTGACCCCAGTGATGTAGCCGCGCACCACGACTTCCACCGGCAGCGGGGTGGCGACACGGGCGATCAGCACGTTGGGGTCGGGTACCGACAGCACGTGGTTGGGGATGATGTCGGCGGTCTCGGCGAACCACCAGGCCGCGAGCTGGTTGAGCACCTGACCCTTGTAGGGCACCCCGGCAATGACGCGGTCGAACGCCGACAGCCGATCGGTGGTGACGAACAGACGGCGGCCGCCGATACCGGGTTCATCGGGCAGTGCGTAACTGACGCGCACCTTGCCATCGCGGCGATCGGGCAAGTCGAGATCGAGATCCATGAACGGATCTGGTGCGGGCATCGGGGTCATGTCACCTTCTCAACGTTCACGTGCGTACCGCACGCCCTGCCGGAACAATGACAGACCCAGGCCGGCGGCGGTGCCACGGGTGTGGCGCGGGTGCTGCCGAGCGAGGACATGGTTCTCCGGATGCGGCATCAGCCCCAGCACCACACCGGTTTCGTCGCACACACCAGCGATTGCGTCGATCGAGCCGTTGGGGTT
>CAIXHI010000246.1 GCA_903919215.1 uncultured Acidimicrobiaceae bacterium | reverse complement strand
TCTTCGTCGCCGTACACAGGATCAGGAACGCGGCTACCGCCGCTGCTTGCACCACTGCCGCCACCGGAACCGCCAGCGCCGCCAGCGCCGCCGCCGTCACGAGCGATGCGCTCGATCTCGGTACGCGCCCACCGCAGTGAGGGTCCGATCTCGTCGGCGACGATCTCGACGATCGACTTCTTCTCGCCCTCTTTGGTGTCGTACGAGCGTTGCTCGAGTCGACCAGTGACGATGACGCGGTGCCCCTTGTTGAGGGATGCGGCAACGTTCTCGGCAAGCGTGCCCCAGGCGACGACGTTGAAGAACGACGTCTGTTCCTGCCACTCGTTGTTCACCTGATAGCGGCGGCTGACGGCGAGCCCGAAGCTCGCCGTGCCGCGACCACCGGTGGTGAAGCGGAGTTCGGGATCGCGTGTGAGATTGCCCACGAGGGTGATATTGCTGTCGGCCATGGTGGAGGCTCCTTACGGAAAGGTCGGCGTGGTGCCGGGAAGGATCAGGCCGCGGCCATCATGCCGCGACGAGCTGCCTCGGCGTCGGGAAGACGCAGCAGCTTGTGGCGCACGACATCGTCGGCGATACGGAGCGAACGCTCGAAGTCGTCGAGGGCGCCACCAGGGGCCACGACGTTCATGACGGCGTAGTAGCCGTATTCCTTCTTGTTGATGAGATAGACGAACTGTCGCCGACCCCACCACTCGGGCTTGCCGTGAACGCTGCCGCCAGCTTTGGTGATGGAGTCGGTGACCGACTTCACCCACGCCTGGGCAGCAGGCTCTTCGAGATCACCATTGAGGATGATCATGAACTCGTACGCACGCATCATTCGCGTGTTACCTCCCTTCGGACCCGGGGGTTTCCCGGGGCCCCTTCATGGGGCAGGGCCAATATGACCTGCGGAGTGTATCGGGCTTTGTGGCAGACCAGGACGGGCGACTCATGTGGGCAGTCTGGCGAACGGGTCTCACAGAGTTCCGGCCGCTACTGGTGAGCTACGGTGGGGGCGTGAACCTGCACGCCTGGATGATGGCCGACTTCACATCAGTTCGGTCCAAACTGCTCGATTCCGTTATTCGGCTGGTGCCCCAGGATCGGTGGCACGAACAGGTCGACGGCGGTGGCGCCACGATTGCTGGCCTTCTGCTGCACATCGCCCGCCATCACGACCTGGCAGTGAATGCCGTCATCCGCAGCCACCCGGCCCTGTTCCTCATCAACCGCGAGCCACTCGGTCTCAGTGCGGCCCCACTCTCGGTGGGTCTGTCCGAGAGTGAGGATCACCAGGCCACCGCGAGTATCGAACCGAGGGCGCTCGTCGAGTACATCAACGCGGTGTTCGACCAGACTGCTGAGTGGCTGGCGCACCTGGGTGATCTGGTGCTCGACATCGAGCCGCACACGGAGTTGCGGCTCTCCACTCACGCTGGCCTGGAACGCCACGAGCTTCCATGGCTCTACAGCATGTGGGAAGGAAAGCAGTTGTGGTGGTTGGTGCAGTGGCCGGTGATCGGCCATGGTCACGCCCACATCGGCGAAGCCATCAGCATCCGCAACCGAATGGGCCTCAGTCCGTTCTGACCGGCCCGTTCTGGCCGGCCCGACTCACGAAGTACGGCGCACCTTGGCGGTACTGCGCCCCACTGGCAACACGCGCAACAGGTGGTGCCATTTGCAGCCCACACACGCCTCGACCACGTAGGCGGTGAGTTCATCTGGCCGCGCATTCAGCTTGCGCAGTTCCTCAGCGTTGCTGATGCACCGGCCGTGCGATGGCAACCGCGCCCCGAACACGTACGTGACCAGACGGAGTTCCTCGTCGCCGCAGATGGGGCACGCGATGGACGCCGGCGACCCAAGGTTGCGCGCTGCGCGGATCAGCTCCGGGTGTGCGTCGCACACCTGATCCTGACGAAGGCGACCGCGCTTGAACTCATTGATCAAGTGTCGGCGCGACAGTCGGTGATCGACCACCCCTGGGGTGCCGCGCAGTGCGCCCGTGCCGAACGTCATGGCCCGAAAGGCTAGCGCTGCGGACCGGCCGCGAACCCGGCGCCCGTCATCCCCCAACAGCTCTCACGTGCACGCCACACTTAGGGAATGAACATCTCGTACGGCGCCAACGTGGCCGACGACGCCGAGTTGCGTCTTTGTGGCGACGTAGTTGGCAAACGTGTCATCGAACTCGGCGTGTCATCCCCGCCCAACTCGATCGCCATGGCACTGATGGGGGCGAAAGCGATCGCACTCGACCCCGATCCGCGCGCGATCGCTGGCTTACGCGCCTCGGCCGAACGCGCCGAGGTCAAGGTCGAGTGTCACCAAGGTGAGCTCGCCGACCTTGGGTTCGCCACCAGCGCGTCGGTCGATCTTGTCGTTGCGTCGCACTCACTGAACGCAGCCGACGACCTCCCCCGTCTGTTGCGCCAGGTGCACCGCGTGCTGAAACCCGGCGCGTCGTTCGTGGTCGCCACCACCCATCCGGTAGCCGTGATGTTCGCCCAGGAGCGCACCGCCCACCATGTCTACGCCCATGGTGTGCACAGCTTCGGCGAGTTGTACATGGCGTTCGAGCGTTCGAACTTCCACCTCGACATGGTGAACGAACTGCCCGACCATCGCGTACGCGAGCCCCTGTGCCCCTCGGTGCTCGTGGTGCGCGCCCGCAAGCAAGGTGTCTAAGCAAACAAGGTGTCTCAGCAAACAAGGTGTCTTAGAAGCGGACCGTAGGCAGTCAGCCCAGCGAGTACTCGGCCTCGACGAGTTCGGCCGGACGTGGACGCCCGAACAAGTAGCCCTGCCCTCGATCGCAGTTGAGCTCGCGCAGACGCGAGAGTTGGAGTGGTGTCTCCACACCCTCGGCCACCACCGACAGCCCCAACGAATGGCCCAGGTTGATGACCGCCTCGACGATCGTCGAGTCCTCCGTGTCGATGCCGAGTCCGTTGATGAACCCTCGGTCGACTTTGATCGCCTCCACCGGGAAGCGCCGCAGAGAGGTGAGTGAGGAGTAACCAGTACCGAAGTCGTCGACTGCGAGGTGCAGACCGAGGCTGCGCAGTTCACGCAACGCGACGGTGGCCACCTTCACATCCGACATCAGCGCTGACTCGGTGATCTCCAACCACAACGCACCTGCTGGAACGCCACCTTCCGACAGCGCACGGGCCACGACGTCGACGAACTGACTGCTCATCAACTGCCGCACACTCACATTCACCGACACGGTGAGGTCTGAGAAGCGCGGGTCGCTGAGTCGCCAGCGACCCAACTGCACGAGCGAGGCCCGCAGCACCTCGGCGCCAACGTCGCTGATGAGACCGGTCTCCTCGGCCATCGGCAAGAACTGTTCGGGTGCGAGCAGACCACGGTCGGGGTGTCGCCACCTTGCGAGCACCTCGAAGCCCACCAACTTCCCGTCCCCCAACTGGACGATCGGCTGGTAGTACGGCACGATCTCGCTGCGCTCGAGGGCGCGGCGCAGTTCGTTCGTCGTGCGCAGCGTGAGCACCGTGGCGTCGTGGCTACCGGGCGCGAAGACCTCGACGCAGTCGCGGCCGCGCTCCTTCGCGCGATACATGGCCGCGTCGGCATCGCGCAGCATCTCCGAAGTGGTGATACCCGGTCGGTCGGACAACGTGATGCCGATGCTGGCCGTCACATAGAACTCGGCGCCGTCGATCTCCATCGGACGGGCAATCTCCTCGCGCAACCGTTCGGCAACATCCTGGGGATTATGACCACCGCCGATGTCGCGCAACAGCACGATGAACTCGTCGCCACCGAAGCGGCCCAACATGTCGCGATCGCGCACGATCGACCGCAGACGCTCACTCATCGCCTGCAGCAGTTGATCGCCCGCCCCATGGCCCATGCTGTCGTTGATCACCTTGAAGTTGTCGAGGTCGATGAACAGCACCGCGATCGAACCTGGTTCGGCGGTCTGCAGATACACACCAAGACGTTCGAGGAAACTGAACCTGTTCGGGAGACCGGTGAGACCATCATGCGAAGCGGCCCACTCCAGTCGCTCCTCGTTGTGCCGTTGCTCGGTGACGTCCTCGATGTGCGAAATCGCGAGTGAGCCGCCATCGCCATCGTCCATCACTGACACCCACGTGCGCGCCCACACCACACCACCGTCACCGCGCAGATAGCGCCGTTCGACGCGGTAGTTCTCGAGGTCTTGGTCGCCTCCTCGGTTCAACATGGTGATGGTGCGCTGCCAGTCGTCGGGGTGACTGATCTCCTCGATCGTGCGGCCGATGAGGTCGTCGCGGTCACGGCCGAGCATGCGCACCAGCGACTCGTTCACATCGAGGATCGTGCCACCCGCGGCCGACGACAGCGCCATACCCGTGGGGGCGCCGTGGAATGCGAGGCGGAACCGCTCTCGGGCACGCTCAAGGCGATTGGCCTCCATCACCCGTTGGGTGACGTCGCGCAGGGCAAGCACCACCCGGTTGGGATTGCGCAACGGCAGGTTGGAGTCGACTTCGAGGAGCACGATGCTGCCATTCGGCCGGGTCAAGGTGAGTGTCGGGTTCTCCACCGCAGCGCCCGTGTGCACCTCGTTCCACATGTTCACCAACGCATCTCGATCATCGGCGGAGAACATCTCGGTGAAGTAGTGGCCGACCATGTCGTCGTCGTCGAGACCGGTCAAGGCCGTCGTCTGCGCGTTGACCTCACGAATACGGCCGTCCCGGGCCAGCACCACCACAGCCGCAGGGAGATCGTCGAGGAGTTCGCGCATCTCGTCCTGCGTCTGTTGCAGTTCGACGATCGACCCATTGAGGCGGTTGGCCCAGTCGCCGGACAGGCGATGCCAGGCGATCTGCGTCGAGGTCCAGAACAGACCGGTGAACAGAACGACGACCACGGTCACCACGGTGGGCGGTTGATCATGCAGCACGTACTTCCAAATGGCGACCCATAGGCCGACCGTCACCGTGCCGTGCACCAACGCCAACCGGGGGAGTGTCGGACGGAGTGGCTCGACCCGGCGCCCGGCCGGCACGGCCATCGCGATCACCAACGCCAGCACACCCAAGATCCAGGACAGCCCACCGAGCACCAAACGTCCGCGCTCAACGTTGACGGCTCCACCTGTAAAGACGTCACCCGCAGCCAGCGCCGATGCCCCCAGCAGCGACATCACGCGCGCGGGGGATCGGTCCACCAACAGCAGCAACACCAAGAGGCTGAACACGAACAGATCAAGGAACGGGTCGAGCACCACCAGCACCTGCGTGGTGCCCGAGAGTCGCGACAGTTCACCGAGGTCGTGGCGCAGCACGAGCTCCCACAACAGGAACGTGAGCGCCATGGTGAGCAGCAAGGCATCACAGAGATGGGTTGCGAAGTGGAAGCGATTCCCGGTGTGGACGTGTCGAAGGAAGAACACGGCCACCAACACCTGGAAGAGCAGGAACGCAATGTCGGCAATCGATGGCAACTCGTGCTCGTTGATCCGCGACTGCCCGAGGATGACGAACAACTGCGCGCTGCCCGACGCGGCAAACGCGACGGACAACAGACTCCAGTGCAGGCGTGGCTCGACGTCCGCCCGCCACCGAGCCATGAACACACCGGCCACTGACACGCCCAACAGGGCTAGGGCGATCGCTTCCTCCCAGGCGTGAAGTTCGGAGCTGCCGATCGCGAGTGCCCCCAACATCACCAGCGCCGCCCAACCCGCGGCCATGGCCACGGTGCGGGCGGCCATGGGCATACCGGGTCGCCAGGTCCAGGGACGTAGCTCCTCACTCATGCCTGGCTCCATGCGCCGCGACTCCCGTCGTCCGCACAGCGACCGAATGCAGAGCGGACCGAACGCAACGTATCACTTACCGTGTTCGGATTGCCACCAAACGTCAAGACGCTTGCGGATCGCATCCTCACCGAGCAGACCCTCTTCCAGGCGGATCTCCAACAGGAAGGCCAACGCCGCGCCAACCACCGGTCCCGGCCCGACCCCCAGTTGTTCCATCACCTGGCCTCCGTGCAGTTCTGGCCGGATCGCGGCGAGTTCTTCCCTGGAGGCCAAATCCTCGATCCGCGCCTCGAGGTCGTCCATCCGCCGCGACAACACCAGTGCCTTCTTCTCATTGCGGGTGGTGCAGTCGCAACGGGTGAGCACATTCAGTTCCCGCAGTAGCGGCCCGGCGTCGCGGACATACCGGCGGACAGCCGAGTCCGTCCAACCCATCGCGTAGGTGTGGAAGCGTAAATGCAGTGCCACCAACTCAGTGATCGCCTGCACATCGTCGTTGCTGTAGCGCAGGGCTTCCAGTCGCTTGCGGGTCATCCGCGCGCCCACCGCGTCGTGGTGATGGAAGGTGACGCCCTTGCCCTTCTGATAGCCCCGCGTACGTGGCTTACCGACGTCGTGAAACAGGGCCGCCAGACGTGTGCGGCGGAAGTCGAACTCAGGATGACCCGCCGGCTGCTCACTCGGCGGGCGCACGTTCTCCATCACGGCCAGCGTGTGGGTCAAGACGTCCTTGTGCCGGTGCAGCGGATCCTGTTCCAGGCGCATCGACGGCAACTCGGGCAGGAACTGATCGGCCAACCCGGTCTCGATTGCGAACCACAGTCCGGCCGAGGGGTGCGGCAACGTCATCAACTTGTCGAGTTCGTCGCGGATGCGCTCGGCCGACACGATCTCCAGCCGCCCACTCATCTCGCGCACCGCCGCGACCAACTCGGGCACCGGGGTCGCCTGTAGGCGGGCGATGAAGCGCGCCGCGCGCAACATACGCAGTGGGTCGTCACTGAAACTGATCTCGGGTGCCAGTGGCGTACGCAAGGTACGCGTCAGCAGGTCGACCGCACCGCCGAACGGATCGACCAGCGTCGGCGAATCCGCGGTGAGCTCCAGTGCCATTGCGTTGATCGTGAAGTCGCGGCGCGACAAGTCGGCCTCGATCTGATCGCTGAACTCGACGTCGGGCTTCCGGGAGTCCTCGTGGTACGCCTCAGCGCGATGGGTGGTGATCTCGTAGGTGCGATCGCCGTGCGGACCCTTCTTCTTGGCTCCAATCGTGCCGAACCGCTCACCTTGGGTCCAGATCGCGTCCGCCCACCCACGGAGCAACTGCTTCACCTGCTCGGGACGAGCGTCCGTCGTGGCGTCGAAGTCGATTTCGTGCGAGCCAGCATCGGCCAGCAGGTCGCGCACGGTGCCACCGACGAGGTACAGCCGATGACCCGCCGCGCGGAAACGCGCGCTGAGCGGTGCCAGTTCCTCCAGCACCGGTTGGAACCGAGCCGGAATCACAACAGCCCTTCGAGTTCCCAGAAGTCGCGCGCCTTGCGCACCGCACCGTGGCCGGGGCCGCCTGACGTGGCGGGTTCGAACGGCTCACCCTCCACGTCGGCCAACGCACGCATCACCGTCGCCGACGACTGAGTGAGCGCGTGGAGGTCGTAACCGCCCTCCAACATCACCAGGCGATGGCCGGGCGCCACCAATGACAGCACACGGCGAGTGAGCGGTGCGTAGTCGCCGGCGGCAAGTGCCATCTCGGTGATCGGGTCGTTGCGATGGGCATCGAAGCCAGCCGAGATCAGCACCCAGGTCGGTGCGAACTTCGCCGCGATCGGCGCCACCAACTCGTCGAAGGCATAGAGGTACGTATCGCCAGTGGCGCCGGGAGGCAGAGGAATGTTCACCGTGGTACCGCGAGCGGCGCCCTCGCCGACCTCGCTGTGGCGGCCGGTCCCCGGGTACAGCGGCCACTGGTGCAGGCTGACGAACAGCACCCGCGGGTCGTGGTAGAAGATCGCCTGAGTGCCGTTGCCGTGGTGCGCGTCGAAGTCGAAGATCATGACTCTCTCGCCCTGCTCAGCCAGTGCCGCAGCGACGACGGCGACATTGTTGACGAAGCAGAAGCCCATCGACTCGTTGCTGGTGGCGTGATGACCGGGTGGGCGCACCGCACAGAACGCAGCGTCGCCGCGACCCGCCTGCATCGCCCGCACTGCCGTGAGCCCGGCACCCGCAGCAAACGCGGCGGCGCGCCATGAGCCTTCGCTGGCGTAGGTGTCGGAGTCGAGTCGGCCGCCGCCTGCCACGCAGATCCCTTCAATCCGGTCGAGATAGTGCATCGGATGCACCCGCTCGAGTTCGGTCCGGGTGGCACCTTGCGGGTCGAGCATCTCCATCGCGTCGGTCAGGTCGGCCAGTTGCACCCCTTCCCACACTGCGTTCAACCGCTCGGGTCGCTCGGGGTGCCGCGGACCAGCGAGGTGGTCGAGGTACGCGGCGTGGGTGGCGAACAGCACGGTCACGGCACGCGACGCTATCGGGCGGTACCGGCAGCGGGCCTCCCGGCAGCGGGCGACACCCACTACGGTTTCCACGGTGAGCTACTTGGCCGACGCGCGCAACACGCCTCCCAGCAGGCGACGAGCACCGTTCGTCCTGCGCGGAGATGATGTCTCGTGCCGCGTGCAGCAGTGGTCGTTCCAGCCGACCACGGCGCAGTTGGTGATGTACCAACAGCGTCGGTTGCCCTCCGCGAACGACCTGCAGCGCTGGTCCACGGAGTTGGCTGAGCTCGGCTTCACACGTATGCGCACCACGGCGGTCACCGGCGGCGCCATCCCACTGCTGGAGTCAGTCGGTTTCACGGTATTGCAGGAGTTGGTGCTCCTCGAACACCACACGATCCGCAGTGCGCAGCAACAAGTGGTCGATCCACGCATCCCCAGTCGCCGCCTGCTGGTCGCCGAACGCCCGCGCACCAGCCTGATCGACCAGGCAGCGTTCGGCCCCGAGTGGTCGCTCGACGACATCGCGATTCACGACGTCTGCACTGCGACACCACGCCATCGGGCGCGCGCGATCGGCGACCCACTCACCGCCTACGCGATCACCGGACGCGACGGGAAACAGGGTTTCTTGCAACGGTTGGCCGTGGAACCGTCCTCGCACCGCCAAGGACTCGGCCTCGCGCTCGTGCTCGATTCGCTGGCGTACCTGTCGCGCTGGCGCGTCACCCGCACGCTGGTGAACACCCCAGTCGACAACGACGGTGCCTTGGCGCTCTACGCGCGGGTCGGCTTCCGACCGCTCGCCGAGCGCCTGCGGGTGTACGAACGGGATCTGACATGATCCACGCCCGAATGCATCGTTCACGCTCCACTCGACCCGGTCGCCGACGCGCGGCGGCCGTGTTCGCGCTCGCACTCGGTTGGATGGCTGTTGCTCCCAGCGCCCACACGAGCGCCACCGGTCAGGCCAGACCGATGTGGGCATCCGACTCGCCGCTACAACTCATCTCGCAGGTCTTCGACGTCGAGTCGGCGGGCACGTTCACCGCAGTTGTCGGAGTTCCCACCGAGATCGATGCCGCCACCGTCGCCCGCGCGACACTCGTGGTCACGGCCTACAACCGTGTGTCCACACCCAATGCGGTGTCCGCCGCACTCGAGGGTGAACTCCCTCGGGCGATCGACAGCGTCGACCTCCCGGTGGTCGGCCTCGGCCAACCCGCAGCTGGTCGCCTGGAGTTCGCCATCCCGCTCGAGAGCGTCACGCGCACCACCGCCGCGCTGCAGTTCCCGCGAACCGGCCTCTACCCGGTGGTCGTCGAGTTGACGCTGGACGGCAACGTCCTCGCCGACCTGCTCACCTTCGTGCACATGCTCCCCACGTCCGCCACCAACGACGCTGCGTTGCCAGTCACCATCGCAATGGCGACGCGTTCGCCGGTCGTCCTCGACGACAACACCGACGTGGTGATCGACCCAGCAGCCACAGCCGAACTCACACAACTCGCCGACCTCCTCGAGAGCGCCACGGTCCCGGTGGCAGTGCGTATCCCATCCGCCCTGTTGGCTGCCGTTGCCGCCAACGGGAACGACGGCGCCGCCCTTGCACAGCGCCTGGCCAGC
The DNA here is from genome assembly GCA_903919215.1 of uncultured Acidimicrobiaceae bacterium. Taxonomy (GTDB): domain Bacteria; phylum Actinomycetota; class Acidimicrobiia; order Acidimicrobiales; family Ilumatobacteraceae; genus UBA668. The sequence continues at coordinate 881 of CAIXHI010000246.1, read as the reverse complement.
GCACTGGTCGGCAAGACCCTCATCTCTTCGCCATCGTTGCCGCTCGACCCTTCGGCCGCTGCCGCAGACAGCCAGCAGTCGCTCTACACACAATGGCTCCGTGACGGCGAGGACGTGCTCACCAGCGTGACCGGCGTCGCGCCGATCCGCACTGCGGTGTTCGGTGACCAACCGATCAGCACCACCGGCGGCGCGCTCGAGCGCGACCTCGGTGCCCGATTGATGGTGCTGCCACCCGATCGCTACGACGCGCTCACCGGAGGGGCAGGTGCACTCACCGATCCATCGCAACTGGTGCAGATCGCAGTCGGACCCAACATCACGCTGCCGGCGACGGTGGTCGACCGGGTCGTGGCCGAAGGACTGGCCAGTACCTCGGCCGAACCCGCCCTGATTGCGATCTACACGGTGACGCACCTGCTCGCCGTACGTCAGCAGATCATCGATGGCGGCGGCGATCCCAGCCGCCATGGCATCACCATCGCCACCACTGATCTCGGCCTGCCGGACACCGCCACCTTCGCCGCGCTGGCGGCACTGCTGGACACGACGCGCGGACTCCAACCCGTCACACTCGACGAACTCGGATTACACACCCTCACCCAAACGGACAAGGGCACTCCCGTCACCGTGAGCCTGCCCGACACCGTCACCGGATCGATCAGTACCCGCACCAGCATGATGGCGTCGTTGCAGCGCGAGGCCGACAGCACCGGGGGCATGTTGGCCGACGGTGGCGGACGCACGGCCGACTGGAACCGGGTGATCGGGCTACTGCCCACCAGCGCGATCTCTGACGGTCAGGCCGACATGCTGTCGGCCGGCCTGCGCACCGACTTCGCCGGTATTCGTCAGGCCGTCGAGATGCCCACCGGGTTCTC
>CAIXHI010000245.1 GCA_903919215.1 uncultured Acidimicrobiaceae bacterium | reverse complement strand
GGGGATCAGTTCGCGCGGGAACCACACCTTGGTGATCAGGCTGCCGCCGTTGGCCACAGCCCCCATCGCACCCGTCAGCGAGCTGGCGAACAGGTTCCAGGGCAGCACACCGGCGAGCAGGAAGAACGCAAAGAACGTCATTCCGCTTGGGTCGCCCGGCGCCGGCTTGATCTTGAAGAACGTGCCCAACATGATCGCATAGACGGCGGTCATCATGATCGGCTGCAGCAGTGACCAACCCCAGCCGAGGAAGCTGCGCCGGTAGCGGCTGCTCAGCTCACGCTTGGCCAGGTTGATGAGCAACTCGCGATACTCGAGGCACTCGCGGATGGCCTGTCGTGGCGTGCGCTTCACGAGGCATCGCCCTTCGGCTCGACATGCCAGGTGCCGTTCAAGGTGACGTGGCCCCAGTCGCCGCGGTGATGGGCGCCGGGCACCACGTCGAAGACGGCCATGTCGGGGCTGGAGTCGTAGACGTGCCCCGAGTGTCGAGCGCCGAGCGCCGCCGCGAGGTGATATGTGCCGGGCAGCAGCGGCAGCGCCGGGATTCGGTACACGAGTTCACCCTCGCCCTCGAGTCGCTGCGCAGGGAGTTGGAACGCACTGACCGCACCCGAGATGGTGTGGCCCTCGACGCTGGTGATGAAACAGCTGAACAACACGTCGTCGATCGGCTCGTGAGCGACCCACTTGAAACGTACGTCCACGGGTTGCCCGGTGACCAGCGAATGGCCGCTACCGCCATGGTCCAGCCGAGCGACGAGTTCGGCCTCGCCGCTGCCCGACCGCTTGCGACCGGTGCCGTCGACCCGGTACTGCGACTCGACGCTGGCCAAGTACTGATCGACCACGTCGGAGACACCGCCGATCGCCTGCACCTCGCCGTGGTCGAGCCACATCGCGTGGTCGCACAGGTTCTGCACCTGGCCGAGGCCGTGGCTGACGAAGACGACCGTGCGACCGTCGGCGCGAATCTCGGCCATCTTCTCGTGGCACCGACGCTGGAACTGCTCGTCGCCGACGGCCAGCACTTCGTCGACCAGCAGGATCTCCGGATCGACGTGCACCGCAACGGAGAACCCGAGGCGGGCATACATACCCGAGGAGTAGGTCTTCACCGGATTGTCGATGAACTTCTCCATCCCGGAGAAGGCGAGGATGTCGTCGAAGCGGGCCTTCAGTGTCGCTTTCGACATCCCCAGGATCGAGCCGTTGAGGAACACGTTCTCGCGGCCGGTGAGCTCGGGGTGAAAGCCTGCGCCCAACTCCAGCAGCGACGACATCTTGCCGCGCGTGACCACCGTGCCCTTGTCGGGAACGAGGATGCGGCTGAGCACTTTCAGCATCGTGCTCTTGCCAGCACCGTTGCCGCCGATGATGCCGAACGTGGTGCCCTTGGGCACTTCGAAGCTGACATCCTTCAGGGCCCAGAACTCTTCGAACTTGTTGCCCTTGCCCTTCTTCACGATCGCCTGTTTCAGCGTGGTGCTGCGGTCGGTGAAGACGCGGAACGTCTTCCAGACGTTCTCGGCGGTGATGGCTGCCTCGCCGCTGGAGGTGCTCATACGTGACCAGCCCGAAAGGACGCGCGTCGGTGGACGGGGGGCTGCGGCATAACTGTGCCGATCCTATCGGTCGCCGTCATTGGCCTGTGCTCCAGGTGATCACCACCTGGGAGCGCTGCCGGATGACACCTGGCCCAACTGGTGTATCGTTGGTGTATGTCTCGCACCAACATCGACATCGATGACGAACTCTGTCGGCAGGTGATGGACCGCTTCCATCTCTCAACGAAGCGGGACGCGGTGAACCTGGCGCTCCGCCATCTCGCCGGCGAGCCGCTCGATGTGGACGACGCCCGGTCGCTGCGGGGAACGGGCTGGGAGGGCGACCTCGACGAGATGCGATCGAGTCGGGCGTGATCCTGGTCGATACATCCGCATGGGTGGAGTTCCTTCGAGGAACCGATTCGCCGGTGTGCGAAGCCGTCGATCGACTGCTCGGTAGCGACCTTGCCTCATGTGATGCGATCTCGATGGAGCTCCTCGCCGGCGCTCGCGACGAGCGACAACTGACGCAGCTCCGGGGTTTGCTCGCGCGTACGACGATGTTGCCCACGTCACCCGCCGACTTCGAGTTGGCGGCGGCGCTGTACCGAGCGTGCCGCGTGCGCGGCGAGACCGTCCGCAAGCTGATCGATTGCCTGATCGCGGCTGTCGCCGTACGGGCCGACGTGGAGATCCTCCACGCGGATGCGACCTTCGTGACGCTCGCACGACACACCAATGTCCGCGTCCATCCCGAATCGCTCCGCTGACGTTCGGCGAGTCGCGCACCTACCCGCGTCGTGACGCAGAGCGCTAGCGGCGCAACAAGCGGCGCAGGCGGCGCTGCAGGAACGGCCCGAGGCGCAGGTAGAACGCCCGCGCAGCGATGAATGGCGCCACCCTGCGGGTCGGTTGGACCGCGGCGGCGAAGGAACCCTCGTGCGCCACCCGCACTCGCGCTGGCATCGCGATCGCGCCATCGATGGCCTGCCAGGTGAGCCGAGCAGATTCCTGCCACGTGTGCCGGTGGGCGGCATCGCGCACGTGAGCGAGGGCTGCGGCGGCCGCGGCTGGATCGGTCATGACGCCGGCGAGCGCATCGGCCCAGTCGCTCGCTCGCCAACCGACGATCGTGGCCGGGCCTTCACCCAGGATCTCGCCCAGCGCAGTGCCACGGAACGCGAGGCACGGCGTGTCCACCGACGCGGCCTCGAACGGGATCAACCCGAACCCTTCCACCGTGCTGGGGTACAGCACCGCCGATGCGTTGCGTAGCAGCCACCACTTCTCCGCGTCGGACACTTGGCCGAGGTGCACGACACGACGGGCCACGTCCGTGCCGAACGACTGCACCAAGCGGGCGTCGTCGTCGGTGGAGCGTCCGTAGAACGGCTCGGGCCCGGCGATCAGCAGGTTGCCCTCGATGCCGTGTCGCTGCACCGCGTCGACGAAGGCGGCAATGGCCTGACCGCGGTTCTTGTGCGTGAACGTGGCCGACAGCACCAGCACGAACGGCGCGTCGGGTGCGGCGGCGGGGCGGGTGCCGGCCAACGGTTGCGTGTCCGAGCCGCACGACACCACCGTCGTGCGCGCGTCGTCCAGTTCGGCTACCTCGGTCATCGCCGAGCGGCGACCGAACTCGCTGATGAAGGTGACGCCATCAGCCTGCAACATCATCGTCCGCTGCAGGTTGCGAGCCAGGAAGAACAGCTCGCTCGACGGGTGGTACGTAGGGTTCGAGAACCCGATCATGTCGAGTTGGCTCACCAGCATCCGGTCGGCCACGTCGTGACACCACCGCAGTTCCTGCGCACGCAGCATTTGGTACGGGCGATAGACGACATCGCAGTGCGCTGCCGACTCTGACCGTTCGACGACCTCGACACCCGAACCACGCATGGCGTCGCGAGTGGACGCGACGAACTCGGCACCCGCTGCAACGGCGATGCGAGCGCCGGGCCGAGTTGCGGCCAACGAGCGGGAGATTTCCAACACCACGCGCTGGGTGCCGGTGTGCACATCGCCGGTCATGCACGCACCGTCGAGCACCACGCGGATCGGGCGCAGGCGAGTGGCG
>CAIXHI010000244.1 GCA_903919215.1 uncultured Acidimicrobiaceae bacterium | reverse complement strand
CTCGGGCGAGAGGTGCGTTACGCCACCGACGCCCAATACAAGGCGCTACTCGCCCGCGACGGCGGCTGCCGCTGGACCGGCTGCCACATCCCCGCACCCTGGTGCGACGCCGACCACCTGGTCCCCTGGGAGAACGGCGGCGCTACCAACCTCGACAACCTGATCCTGCTGTGCCGACACCACCACACCGAGAAACACCGCCCAGGCGTCACCATCCAAGGCGACGTCCACGACCTCCGACTCACACTGATCGACGGCACCACCATCCACACCCGACCACGAACCCAGGCGGCGGCCTGACGCCCGGCGCTGTCAGGCGTGCGACATCTCAGCGCAGTGCGTACGCTCGCGCCATGTCGATGGCCACACCCGGAGGCGGGAACCCACAACCCGACCAATGCCCCCACTGCGGGGCGGTCACGTTCACCGAGTTGGGCATGACCTTCGCCGCCGGTGGCATGCGCTGGCTGTACCAGTGCACCAAATGCACCGAGCAGTTCCTCTGGCCTCCCGGGCCGGACGGCGGCACCACGGCCTGACCGGCCGGCCATCGCACAACACGTAATGTGCGGTCATGGCGAAACGGGCGCTGCATTGGCTGGTTGTTCTCGGTACCGGTGCTGCGTTCACCGCGTGCGGGGGTTCGAACGGGGCAACCCCGACCACACGAATGCCGAGCACCAATGCCGTCACCACCGTGCCGGTCACCGAGGCGGCGACCACCGAGCCCACCGCCGCTCCAACCACCACGTTGCCACCCACGCTGAACCTGGCCGAGCTGCCGGGGCTGTTGGCAGTGCTGGCCGAATCGTGCGGCCCCGAGCCGGTCGCCATCCAGACCGAGGTGCCCAACCCGGTGGTCTGCCTGCTGCGACCCGACGGTTCACAGGCACGCCAGGTCTCGCCGCCCGGCAGCGACCCTGGAACACCGACATTCACCCGCGATGGTGGCCACCTGTCCTTCAGCGACCCGTACACGGATTTCGGGTGGGTCGTCGACATCGCCTCCGGGGCCATCCGCGAACGCGTGCGCCACGAACCACTGCGCAGCGGCGTCTCGCCCGACGGGAAATGGCGGCTGTACATCGACAGCGAAGTCGGCGGCTACGCGTTCGCCAATCCCGACGACTCAGCGTTCCTCGATGGCACGTTCGGTCAACTCGTCGCTCCCGATCCGCAGTACTACGACGAAGCCGCACCAAGTTGGGCACCGGACAGCACACGCTTCGCGTATCTCAGCTTCGCGGGTAGCTCAGGCAGCGACTCCCTCTGCCCCGAGGTGTGGGTCGGCAGCATCGATGGCACGCCACCCGTGCAGATCTCGCACTTCGCCACCACCCCCGACGGCGCAGCCGCATGTCCGTCCGGTCTGCGGTGGTCCCCGGTCGGCGAACAGATCCTGCTACGCATGCAAGGTAAGCCGGTCTTCGTCGCCGAGAACCTGTACGTCATCAACTCGGACGGTACGGGGCTGACTGCGCTCACGCACAGCGAGCCCGTCGTCGACCCGAACGGCAGCACTTACCAGACCGTCGAGTCGTCGTATGCAGGCGATTGGTCGCCCGACGGCAAGTACATCGCGTTCATCATCGGCGATGGCAGTGCCTACCACCTGTACGTGATCAACGCCGAGGGCGGTCAGCGGACCGAGATCGCCGCGGCGCCGTTGGGCATCACGACCAGCCTGGTCGGGCTGCGCTGGTCGCTGGGCTGACCGCCGCTCAGCGACCGGGCGGCGCGTCGCCGACACGGCGGTGGGCTTCGATCGCTTCACCGAGCAGTTGCACTATGCGCTTCCCGCGACGGGCATAGCCCATCTCCTCCACCACTTCGTCCAGCAGTTCCGCATCCGTGCGTAACAACCCGTCCGATGCCACCCAGGCGACGATCGCCACCAGTTGCTGCGGCGAGTAGCTGTCCACCGGCTCACCGCGGAAGACCGCCGGACGGGGCAGGGCGCGCAGGGTGCCGGGCGGGGGTGGAGGCGTCGCGGGTGCAGCGGATGGCGGCGCCCAGTGGCTGGCGGACGCGACCGGCGCGGTCTCCTGGTCGGCGAGTGCGCACGCGGCTTCCCACGCGGCCACCGCCTTGGCGACCTCGGCCTCGCGGTGGCGGAACCAGTCCGTCGACCAGATGCGGTGGAACCGCCAACCGAGCCGCTCGAGGTGCTCCTGGCGCAGACGGTCGCGCTCGCGGGCGGTGGCACTGCTGTGGTAGCTGGCACCGTCGGCCTCGATCGCCAGCACGAACTCGCCCGGGCGAACTGGGTGCGTGGCAGCGAAGTCGATGTAATAACCGGACACACCCAGCTGAGCCACCAACGGCACGCCGGCCGCCGTCAAACGATCGCGCACATCGGACTCGAACTGGTTCAGTGTCGGGTGCGTGCGATGCACATTCCCCAGATCGGCGCCACCCGATGCGGCATACGTGAGATACCGCCCCAGCATCTGCGCGCCTTCGCTCTTCAGCTTCGCCGGGTCGAGATCGGTGGGCAGGAACGAGGACACCACGGTCATCTGCGAGCGAGCACGGGTGATGGCCACATTCAGTCGCCGCTCGCCGCCGGCGTTGTTGATCGGGCCGAAGCGGTGCATCATCCGGCCATCGGCACCCTTGCCGTAGCCGACGCTGAGAATGATCGCATCGCGCTCGTCACCCTGCACACGCTCGAGGTTCTTGACGAAGATCAACTCGGCCGGATTGCTGTCGCAGTAGGCGTCGAGCACCGGGTCGGCGATCCGGGCTCGGCGCAATGCCTCGCCGATCCGCTCGGAGTGTTTGATCCCCATCGCGATCACACCGAGCGACATCTCAGGGTGTCTGTGCGCATGGTCGGCGATCAACTCCACCACTCGCAGCACCTCGGCCGACGAACTCTCCTCGGTCGAACCGGTCGGCTGCCACGGCACGTGCACATGGCGGATCGCATCCTTCCCGGTGGTGCCGGGGAACGTGACCATCTGCCAGTCGTAGAGCGACAGTTGCGCATTCGAGAACGCAATCAGCCGCTCGTCGCGGCTGCGGTAGTGCCAGCGCAGTGTCATCGAACCTGCGGTCACCACATTGGCAATCGCATCGAGAATCGATTCCGTGCCGGTCGTGAGGTTGCCGAGCAGCCCGGTATCCGTCTCGGTCTCGTCGTCGAGGGTGGCGGACGCGAAGAACGCCGTCGGGGGCAACTGCTTGGAGTCGCCGGCCACGATCGCCTGACGCGCACGCATCAGCGCGGGCACCGCATCGGCGGGCGGCACCTGACTGGCCTCATCGAACACCACCACGTCGAACAGTCGCTTCGCGTCCAGCAACTGTGACACGGCCAGCGGGCTCATCGCCCAGCACGGCTTCAGCGCCAGCAACACCTCGGGTGCCATCTGCGTGAGCTCGCGCAGTGTGCGGTGCCGCGACTTCTTGCGCACCTCGGCACCGATCAGCGCATCGGCTTCGGGGAACTCATTACGGACCGCTACCAGATGTTCGGCCACCGCCCGGCGCACCTTCGAGGCGCCCGCCGCAATCTGGTTGCGGTCGGCCGCCACGAAGTCGCCGACATGCTGTGTGTGCATCGTGCCGTCAAATGCACCGATCTCCGGATCGGTCATCGAGACGGTCTCCAGCACCGACGAACACCAGACGTGCTCGACCAACGCGCGGGCGGTGATGGCATCGAGACCGTGCTCGATGATGTAGGCGCGCACGGCAGCGAACCCGGCCGCATCGACTGCGGCAGCCAGTTCGTGCAGCCGCGGCAGCTTGAACAACGTGGTCTGGTCGCCCAGCAACGCGTCGAGGCTGCGGCCGGTCTCGCTGGTATCGGTGTCGAGCAGACCACTCGTGCCGACGTACGCCCCGAGCGCGGCGAGCTCAGTGGTCAACCGTTGATAGGCACCGGCCGTGCCATCGAGGTTCCCCGGCAGGCGCGGCGGCGAACCGTCAAGGCTGCACTGTGTCCACGCGGCACGCGTCGACACCGCGTGCTGCACAAGGGCGTGCAGCGCGCGCGCCTTCTCCGGTGTGCGCAACACAGCGCGCACCGTCGTGGTCGCCTGGCGGTAGCGGCTGTTGAACAGCGATGCCATCGCTCGGCTGACGGCGGAACGTGCCGCGGGTGCCAGGTCGGTCAGCAGCCCCGGCAGGTCGAGTTGCCAGATCGCCGGTTCGGCGTGGGTGTTGACGACCGCCACCTGCTGCAGCAGTGCCAACGTGTCGGCCCACGCGGCGACGGTGGTGGGGCGGCGCAGACCGCAGGCGGCGATCGCGAGGTCGAGTTGCGTCACCGTCGTCGGCAACGTGTCGCTCGCCAGCAGCCGAGCGGCAGTGAGTGCAGCCTGTGCGTCGGCCGCAGTGGTGACTCGCTCCGCTGCTCGTGACCACGGTGTGGTTCGCCGTTCCACGGCCGGACCACCGGTGCTGACCCAGTCGGACAACTGATCGGCAACCGTCGCGGCTGCGGCGGCGGTGAGCAAGGCCAGCGATCCAGCGTCCACTCGGATGGCAACTCGCCGATCGGCGGGAACCGCGATCAGCCGCGCCTGCAGTTCGTACACGGTGACATTCCACGGTGGACGCACAGCGTGCAGCGCAGCGGCGTGCCGGTTGAGCCGCTGTCGACGATCGAGCAGTCGCGCGTCGTCACCGTCGCGATACACGGGTGGCACGGTGGCGGTGCCGTCGTACACCCGACGCAGTTCCTCGGCCATCTTCTTGCGACTGCTGCCCGCGCCGTGCAGGTCGAGTACCAGATCCTTCAACCCGACCCGCTCGAGGCGACTGACCACTGCGTCGATCGCTGCGCGCTTCTCGGCGACGAACAGCACGCTGCGCCCGCGAGCGCTCAGCGTCGAGATCAGGTTGGCGATGGTCTGCGACTTACCGGTGCCGGGAGGGCCCTGGACCACGAGGTGGGTGCCATCGACCGCAGCGTTGATCGCATAGTGCTGCGATGCATCGGCATCGATCGGCAGGAACTCGTCGGCTGGCGGGGTTCGGTCGGGTTGGTCGAGGCCGATACCAATCGCCGCAGCACGCAACGCGGTGATGGCGGCTCCGTCACCAGCGAGCGCGGCAATGACATCGCTGTCGACCATCACCTCCAACGAGGTCTCCAGGTCGATCACCATCGGTTGCTTCACGTACGAGAAGTTGCCGACGACCGTTCGCGCGGTGACAGCGAAACCAGGCACGTTCGCGGCAGCCAATGCCAGTGCTTCACCGGCGGCATCGAGTTGGCCCTCGGATTCCACCTTGGCCAACAGGTCGTCGGCCTCGACCGCCACGTCAAAGGTGGTCGACAACAGGTGCAGCAACGTCGGATTCGGCTCCCAATCGTCCGTCAGCGTGAACTCGAAGTCGGCCTCCAACGCCCCCAGCGAACGCAACGAGACCTGCGCCAACAACACCGGTGCCGCGGGTGTTGCCGTCGCACTTGCCTCGGCCGTCCACGTGGCCATCCCACGGCCGACGTACAGGGTCGAGAGGCCACGCTCCTCGAAGTTCTCCTTCGACTTCGCCGTCACCGTTCGCGCCCGCCGCCCGACCTCGGCGAGCCGCTCGGGCGGGAACAGCTTTGACAAGCGAACCGTGCGCCCATCGAGCAGCGCAGCAAGTGCGTCGGGGAGCGCCTCGCCCAGGTCGAGCGTGCCCACCTTCAGATCGCGATAGTGCAGCAACGTGTTCCGGCCACCGAGGTCGATCAGTTGGCCCGACCACATCTCGGCGGCAGCCTTCACCGCAGCGACCCGCGCACTTCGGTCCGGCGACTGGTTCGGGAAAGGTTGTACCACGACCACCAAGTGAATCATGCCTGCCCGTCGCGCCAGGACCCGCACCTACAGTGCTGCCCCATGAGCAGCACATCGCCGGCACCCCAACCGACCGGCAGTGACGACGACCGCGCCCTGTTCGAGCGTCGCGACACCGTGTTCCACCCGACCAAGTGGACGACTGGGCCGTGGCGACCCGATGCAATGCATGGTGGGCCACCCGGAGCGCTGGTGGGTGTGTTGATCGACGAGGCGATGGAGGCCGACGAACACGTCGCGCGGGTGAACATCGACCTCGAGCGGCCGGTACCGCTCGAGCCGCTCACTCCGCAGGTCACGCGCCGATCGGTGAGCCGGCGGGTGGCCAAGTTGGAGATTCAGCTGTGCGCCGCTGACGTCGTCGTGGCACGGGCGGCGGTGTTGCTGCTCCGTGGCGACCCGGTGGATGTGCACGCCGAGCACACAATGCTCACGGTTCCCGGAGCAGCAGCGCGCGTGCAGTTCGGCGAGCAGGCCGCGCATGATGCGCCGCTGGTGTACAGCCGCGACTCGATCGAGATCCGCAAGGTCTCGGGCGGCTTCGGCGACCCGCTTCCCACCATCGCCTGGGTCCGGCACACCGCACGGGTCATCACCGGCGAGGCACCCAGTGGGCTCGTCGCGTTGCTGTCGGTCGCCGATTTCGGCTCACCGTTCTCGCAGACCGCGTCGCCATCGCTGGGTGTGGCATTGATCAACACCGATGTCAGCGTGTCGCTGTTCCGCTACCCGGTCGGCCCCTGGTTCCTGCTGAACGCCACGCGACGGATCAGCGATGAGGGAATCGGGTTGTCGGTCACCGAGTTGTCGGATGTGCACGGCCCACTCGGGGTCCTCACCCAGAGCCAGCTCGTGCAGCAGCTGGCGCGACCCGTTCGCTGAATCTCCACGTGACGAAATGAACGGCGGCGCATCTCTACACTCGCCGTGCTGTGAATCGCTCACTCCGCCGCCCCACCGCCCCGCTCCTCGCGCTCACCTTCCTCGTCGCCTGCTCGGGTTCGTCCGCCGTGGTCGTCACCACCACGACCAGCAGCAGCACCACCAGCAGCAGCACGACCAGTAGCAGCAGCACGACCAGCAGCAGCACCAGCACCACCACCATCGCCCCCACCACCACGGCCGCTCATGTGCACATCCCGTCTGTGTCGTGGCCGCCGTACTCACCACTGCCGGGCGCAACGGGCAGCGCGCCGCTCACCGGGCTGGCCGGTGGTGGCGACGCTCCGATCGTCGCCGTGAAGATCGACAACTCGCAGCCTGCTCGCGGTCAATGGGGCCTCGACGGCGCTGATGTGGTGTTCGAGGAGAACGTCGAGGGTGTCACCCGCTTCATCGCCCTGTTCCAGTCGCGCCAACCTGCCGAAGTGGGTCCGGTGCGCAGCGCACGCACCGGCGACCTGTACCTGTTGTCCGGGATGAACCGACCGATCCTTGCCTGGAGCGGCGGCAATGCCGGCGTGACGGCGTGGGTACAGGGTGCAGCCACTGCCGGGCGACTGGTGAACCTCAGCGCGCTGCGGGTGCACTGTTACCGACGCGACGCATCGAAACCGAAACCGCACAACCTGGTGCTCGACCTGGGCTGTGCCCGTAGCCAAGGTGCTGGCGCAGGCGCGGCGCGCCCGCTGTGGGAGTTCGGCACCGTCACCAGCGGTACCCCGACCGCAGCGTTCGACGTGTGGATGAACGGCGGCGGTGTGCACTGGGAGTGGGACGCCACCAACGCGTACTACGTGCGCTGGATGGGCGGTGCGGTCCACACGACGGCCGGCGGGGTGCCGCTGACGGCCACCAACGTGGTGATCGTGTCGTGCGCACACATCCCCAGCCCGGCCGACGGCCGGTCGCTGGTACCGGTCACCGTCGGGTCCGGCAAGGTCGTCATCCACAGCGGCGGCTTGGCCCGCACCGGTACGTGGGTACGGACACTCGACACCGACCCGTGGACGTTCACCGGCGACGATGGCTCCACACTGGTATTGAACCCGGGCACCACCTACGTGGAGTTGGCCAAGGGCTGAGCCGTCAACTCAGCGTGGCCAGCCACGCTTCGGTGCGCAGGGCGTCGGGCAACAGCAGATCGAAGCGGGCGGTTTTGGCGGAATCCTCGCCGCACCGGGCCACCAGCTCCTCGCGACGTTGGGCAAGCGTCACCATCTGACCACGTGAGTTCACCGTGCGGTCGGCGTAGTCCAGCAGGGCCTGCAACTCCGGGTCGGCTGACTCCCAGCGGTCGAGGTGCTCGAGTCCGCGCGCAGCCGCATCCAGGCGCGCCCCAGAGTGGTGCGCGACCAACGGGGCGATGTCGGTGAGGCCGAGATCATCGAGGAACTGGGCGCCGACGAAGCCGTGAGGCGAGAGGTCGAGCGGGTCGAGCGCCCGACCGATGTCGTGCAACAGCGCAGCCAACTCCAGCGTCGCCATGCGCGAGGGCTCGAACGACGACAGTTCACGGCTGCGCCATCCGGCCACCCGTTGCCACACGACGCGTGAGTGCCACCCTCGTCCGGGGACGTTCGCAAACGCCTCCTGCACGAACGCCAGCCAGCACGACAGATCGCGACGCCGCGATGCTGCCGGTACGACCGGAAGAGTGACCACCGGCGTCAGGAGCACTGCCATGCCATCGACGTTATGAAACTGATGCGCGGCGCACCAAGTGCGCCGCCACCTGTCACACGACCGGGGTCAGCCGCCCATACAGGTGGTGATCGCTGTCACCAGCCGTGGGTCGGAGAGTACCGAGGCCCCACCGTCGGCCGATTGGCTCAAGGCGAGGAACTCATCGAAGGGAATCGTCGCTGCGATGGCGTCGTAGACACATCCGCAGATCGCCGCGGACGCGCTCGGCTGCGTGCAGCTCGTCACGAACGCATCACGCATCTCCGGTGTGTAACCCGTGTCGACGCCGCCACCGGTGGTGGGCTTGGTGGTGATCAGTGGCAGCGTGCCACCGGTGGTGGGCTTGGTCGAGATCAGCGGGAGCGTGCCGTCGCCACTGCCGTTGTCCTCGGTGGTGCTCGTGTCGCCGAGTGTGCTCTTCGAGTCGTTCCCCGAGGACAGCATGAACGCGATGCCACCACCGATGGCGAGCACCAACACGACGACCACAGGGACGAGCCACTTCGGCTTACCACTCGG
>CAIXHI010000243.1 GCA_903919215.1 uncultured Acidimicrobiaceae bacterium | reverse complement strand
TAGGAACCGTGCCTTCTGTTCGGCGGTGCCGAACTCCAGCAGCGTCGGGCCGAACAGATCGCGGCCCTGCACACCACACCAGTACGGGCCACCGGCCTGTGCGTGCTCGATGTGGAAGATGAGTTCCTGACGCGGTGTGGCACCACGGCCGCCGTACTCGACCGGCCACGAAGCGTTCAACCACTTGTCGCGAGCCAGCAACTTCTCCCACTCCAGGCGCACCTCCCACGCGGTGTCGTCGGCCGGGCCGCCGACTCCCTTGTGGGCGGCGAACTCGCCGACGAGGTGGTCGGCGATCCAGTCGCGAAGTTCTTCCCGGAACTCGTCATCACTCACTTGCACATTCGTCACGGTCACTCGCCTCCGGCCTTGTCGATCAGCGTTCGCCGCAGCACCTTGCCGGTGGCGTTGCGCGGCAGTTCGGTGGCGGTCTCCCAGCGGGTGGGCACCTTGAACCCGGCCAACCGCTCGCGGGTGAAGGCGCGCAGTTCATCCCACGACGGCAACGGCACGTCGGCCGCGGGCACGATGGTGGCAGCCACGATCTCGCCGAACACGCGGTCGGGTACGCCGTACACGCACACCTCGGCGACCGCCGGGTGCGAGGCCAGCACGTGCTCCACCTCCAGCGGGTAGACGTTCTCGCCACCGCGGATGATCTTGTCGCCCTTGCGGCCCGACAAGTACAGGTAGCCCTCGGCGTCGATGCGACCCAGATCGCCCGTGCGCAGCCAACCATCGGCGTCAGGACGAAACAGGTGCTCGGCGCGGGCGTGGATCTCGCCCACCCCGGTCTCGTCGGGTTCGGCGATCACCACCTCGACACCGGGTGCAGCGCGGCCCACCGACGTCAGCAAGTGCGCATGCCCCGCGGCGGCGAAGCGGTGATCATCCGGTGTCAGCGCGGTGATCGGGCTGCCCTCGGTCTGGCCGAACAGGTTCACGAACCCCACACCGGGTAGCGCCGCCATCGCCCGCGACAACGTGTCGGGATGGATGGACGACGCGCCGTACTGCAGCATCCGCAGACCCGGCAGGTACAACTCGCCTGCGTCCAGCAACATCTCCACCATCGTCGGCACGATCAGCGCGTGCGTGACGCCACTGGCCGGCAGCGCCTTCCAAGCAGCGATATCGAAACGCGGCATCGGACGCAGCGCGGCGCCGGAACCGAGGGCGACGAACATCATTCCCAGACCAGCGATGTGGTGGAACGGCGAGGCCGTGGCGTACACCGCGCCGGGGCCGAGATCCACCAGTTGCGAGTTCACCTTCACCCGCGCCACCAAGCGACCTTCGGTGTAGGCGACGGCCTTGGGGATGCCGGTGGTGCCCGAGGTGTGCAGGATGGCCGCCGGACGGTCGGCACCGATCGTGGCATCACGTCGCCAACCGCTGGCGGGCAGGTCGGGCAGCACCGCCACCCGTCGGCCGGTGCGAGCGGCCACTTCGCGCGCAAGCGCTTCGAACTCGGCTTCGGTGACGATCACTTCACCGGGTACCGCCTCCACGCACGGCACCAACTCCGACACGGTGAGCCGCGGGCCGAGTGGGGCGAGCGCACGGTCGCTGGCCGCGGCACCGATGGTGAGCGCGAACGACATTGGCCGGCTGGTGAGCAGCGCGACGACAGGGTGGCCCGCAGGCGCGCCGATCGAGTCGAGGAACTCGACGCCACCACCCGAGCGGGCGAGTAGCTCGCGCCAGGTCCACACGCCATCGTCGGTGACGACTGCGGGTTCGGCCGAGTCGACCCGGGCCTCGATCAGGTCGAGCCAGATCACGACGCTGGCGTTCCCTTGGTGAGGCGTACCGGTGTGTAGACCATCACGACCTCGCCGCGCTGGTTGAAGACCGTGTTGCGCGTGGTTACCACGCCGCGTTCACCGGTGGAGGCAGCGCGCGACTCGGTGACCTCGACCAACACGGCGATGGTGTCGCCGACGTAGACGGGCCGCTTGATATCGAGTTCGGTGTGCATGAACGCGAGTCCGGTGCCGTGGATGCTGCCACCCTGGATTACCAACCCCTCGGCGTAGGCGAAGGTCATCATCCCCGGCACCAGCTTGCCGGTGTAGCCGTGCGCGGGGCCGAACCGTTCGTCCATGAACAACGGCTCGTTGACGCCCACAAGCGTGACGAAGTTGACCAGGTCGGGTTCGGTGATCGTGCGTGCCGACGTCTGGAAGCGGAAGCCGACGGGCATCTCCTGCCACGTGCGGCCATGAATCAGCTGCGGGGCATCGAGGTCGGGGTGCGCTGGCTTCTCGGCGGTCATGCGCGAATCATATAACTTATTGATTGAGATGATCACCTCGACCGAACACCCCGGAAGCCGCTGATGAGCAGCGGCCCGTTCAGCGGCCTGCGCGTACTCGACCTCACCGGCCTGGGGCCGGGACCGTACTGCGCGATGTTGCTCGGCGACCTCGGGGCCGATGTGATTCGCGTGGAGCGGCCCGGCTCGGGACGGTTCACCAACCCAGAGCAGTTCATCCCGCACCGCAGCCGTCGCTCGGTGATCATCGACCTCACCAAAGCCGAGGGCATTGAACTCGTGCTGCAGTTGGCCGATAGCGCCGATGTGCTGCTGGAAGGCAACCGGCCCGGCGTGATGGAACGCCTCGGCCTCGGCCCCGACGTGTGCCTGGCCCGCAACGCGCGGTTGGTCTACGCCCGGCTGACCGGCTGGGGTCAGGACGGCCCGTTGGCGCAGGACGTTGGCCACGACGTCAACTACCTGGCCATCGTCGGTGCGCTCGGTCGCTTCAAGCGCGAGGGTGAGCGACCGCTGTTCCCGATGAACCTCGCCGCCGACTACGGCGGTGGCGGCACGATGATGGCGTTCGGTATCGCCGCCGCACTGTTCGAGCGGTCGGTCTCCGGCAAGGGTCAGGTGATCGACGGGGCGATGGTCGACGGTGTGGCCGGCCAGTTGGCGCTGCCGCTGGCCCACTTGGCCATGGGTCGGCTGCACCCCGCTGGCCACAACTTCTACGACTCGGGCGCGCACTACTACGAGGTCTACGAGACCGCCGACCATCGCTACCTCGCGGTGGGTGCACTCGAGCCGAAGTTCTACGCCGTCACGCTCGAACGGCTGGGCCTGGCCGACCGCACCGACCTGCCGGGCCAGAACGATCGCAGCGGTTGGCCGATGATGAAGGAGTTGTTCGCGGCGACGATCGCGCAGCGCACCATGGCCGAATGGGTGCAGGTGTTCGACGGCGCCGAAGCGTGCGTGACCCCGGTGCTGGAACTGGACGAGGCACTTGCCCACCCACACAACACCGAGCGCGGCACGTACGTGGAATACGAAGGTGTGGTGCAGCCGGGTGTGGCACCGCGGTTCTCGCGCACACCGGGTGCACTCGACCGCGTGCCGCCCGCGACCGGTCAACACACCGACGAGGTGCTCGCCGAACTCGGCTGCACCGTCGACGACATCGCCCGCTTGCGTGCCGACGGCACGATCGCCTGACACCCCGGAGAACTACGCACATGGCTACGACACCACGCCTCGGCACATGGCAACCACACACTGCTGACGAGCGCCTCGACCGCATCGAGTCGTTGGCGATGATCAACCAACTCGCCGTGCGCTACGCACTGTCGTTGGACAGCCGCAACATGGACGCGTTGGTCGACCTGTTCGTGGCCGATGTCCGCGTGGGAAAGACCGAGACGGGTCGCGCCGCGCTGCACCGCTGGTACTCCGTGGCGATGCGCGAGCCGAAGACATCGGTGCACCTGGTGGCCAACCACATCGTGGACTTCGACGATGCCGACCACGCTCACGGAATCGTGTACTGCCACGACGAACTGGAGCGCCCCGAGCAGGGCAACTGGGAGACCGGCAAGCTGCAGTACTGGGACACGTACGTGCGCGAGGACGGTGAGTGGTACTTCCAGCGGCGCAAGTTTCACCGCTGGTACCTCACCGACCCGCGGGTTGGTCCCCAAGTGGGTGGCGGCGTCAACGACGGCAGCGACCCGTTGCGCGCCGGTGTGCTGCCGGACTCGTTCCCGACGTGGGCGCCGTTCTGGGCCGCGTCAGCCGCGGAGTAGTCGGCGCACCTCAGCCGTGCACCGAAGTGCCTCGTCCGGTGTGGCCGCCACAGCGATGAGGTTGACGTCGGTGCAGCCCGCGTCGACATAGGGCCGAGCGGCAGCGGCGATATCGGCTGGTGAGCCCATCGGCGTGTACCGCTCGAAGCGCTCGAAGGGCACGTGGTAGAGCTCCTCCATCTCGGCCGACACGAGCGCGCGTGCCTGCGTTGCTGTGTCGCCGAATCCGCACCACATCTGGATCCCGTGGCGCCAGGGAACATCGATGCGGCCGGCAGCCACGGCAGTGGACTCCACCTCGGCGATGGCCGTCATCATCTTCTCGGGCGTCACCCACACACCCAGGTAGCCATCGGCGAACCGGCCGGCGCGCCGCAGCGCTGCGGGCGAACGACCACCGACCACGACCGGCACAGGTCGGGGCGGCACCGGCAGCACCCGTGCATCCTCCATCTCGAAGAACTCACCGCGATGCGTGACAGATTCGCCGGCGACAAGACGGCGCACGATCGGCAACGCCTCGTCCATCCGCCGCCCGCGAGTCGTCGGGTCGACACCACACATGCGCACCTCGTTCGGGTCTTCACCACCGACGCCGACGCCGAACACGAAGCCACCGCCGGCCAACTGCGCGAGCGAGCTGACCTGGCGGGCCACCGGCACCGGGTGGCGCAGCGGCAACAGGTACACCGCGGTCTGCACCTCCAGGTCGGACAACGCGGCGATGGCCGTCGCTTGCACCAGCCCGTCGAAGCCGCGCCCGCCGTGGAACGACACGTGATCGCCGACGCACAGCCGATCGATACCTGCACCGTCGGCCGCGTGCAGGTACGCCCGCAACGCCCGAGCATCGCCAGCCTCGAACAGCTCATGACTAATCCGCAGCCCGACGGTCACCGGGCGATTGTTCGTCGAGGACCCAGACACCCCGGAATCATCTCACGGATTATGCTCATTTCACAACGGAGGGGACTGACGATGACCGATGTGGGGGACACCAATTCTCGTGCCGACGCGGACGACCCGCGCCACGAGCTGTGGCAGCGCAAGGCGCGCCACTTAGAGTCGCGCGTGCACTTCAACAAACTGTGCAACCTGCGCGTTGGTCAGTGGGACGACCGGCAAGTCGTGATGCACCTGCCCCACGCCGAACAGCTGTGCAACTCCACCGACGGCATCCACGGTGGCGTAGTGGGTGCGCTCGCCGACACATGCGGCACCGCAGCGGCCCTTGCCGCCACCGGCGCCGACGGGTTCATCGCCACCGTCTCGATGAACATCAACTACCTCGCCGCGGCCACCACCGACCTCACTGCTGTGGGCGTGTGCGTGAAGCCGGGCAAGCGCATCCAGGTCTCCGAGGTGTCGGTCACCGATGCCAACGGCCGTCTGGTCGCGAAAGCCACCATCACTTCGAGTCTGCCGAGCTGAGCATCATGACCATCACCACACCCCTTGTTGCGCCCACGTTCCACGGCCGAGTCGCGATCGTCACCGGCGGCACCCGCGGCATCGGCGCCGCGATCAGCACCCGCCTGCTGCACGAGGGCGCCGACGTGTTCGCCGTCTACGCCAGTGCCGATGCCGCGGCGCAGGCCTTCGCCGAATCGGTTGTCGGCACACCCGGCCGACTGGTGCTGCACCGCGCCGACATCGGCGACCCGGTCGCGTGCCACGAGATCGTCGCCGCGGCGCTGCGCGAGTTCGGGCGCGTCGACCACCTCGTCAACAACGCAGGTGTGCTGGTGGAGAACTCTGTGCGCAAGATGACCATCGAAGAATGGGACCGCGCCATCTCGGTGAACCTGTCGGCGTCGTTCCATCTCGCGCAGGCGGCGATCGAGCCGATGACGGCTCAGGGCTTCGGCCGCATCGTCAACGTCTCGTCGATCACGGCGTTCATGGGGAACTCGGTCGAGGCCGGCTACGGCGCAGCCAAGGCCGGTCTGCACGGGCTGACCCGCTCACTCTCGCGGGCGGTTGCGCGCAAGGGCATCACGGTCAACGTGGTGGTGCCCGGTGTGTCCGAGACCGACATGACCAACGACATGACGCCAGAGGCACAGGAGGCGATCAAGGGCATGATCCCGCTGGGCCGCCGCGGCGACCCAGCCGAGCTGGCCCACGCCGTGCTGTTCCTGCTGGACGAGCGCGCCGCCTATGTCACCGGTTCGGTGGTCACCGTCGACGGTGGCATCTCGATGGGGGCCTGATCCAAACTCAGCCCTGGCCGAGTGCCTCCAGCGTGCCCAGACGATCAGCCGCTTCCAGGCACCGCGCGAGATAGCCCAGTTGCGCCTCGTCGGTGTGCACACCATCGGGTGTGATCAGCCACATCGCCACGCCGTAGATCACGTGGCGCCGATAGGTCAGCCAGGCGGTGTCGAAGTCGGGCGGGGTGACGCCGCGAGCCGCCAGACGGTCGAGGTAGTGACGCAGCAGATCGGCCTCGTGGGCCGCCTGCTGGGCTGGGTCGAGCGCAGTGGTGAGCAGGTAGGTGACGTCGACACCCCAGTTGCCGCGCAGCGCGAGTTGCCAGTCGATGAGACCGCCGCCGGTGCCGTTCACGTAGTACACGTTGCCGGCATGCACGTCGCCGTGCAGCAACGTGTGCGGCCCGCTGTCGAGGTCGACGAGGAACCGGTCGAACCCGTTCCACAAGCGATCGTCGGTCCACACCGCACGATCGACGAGCGCAGCGCGATGGCCCTTCTCCATGTGGCGACGAGCGAGGCGCGGGCCATGCTGTCGCCAGAACGCCATCGACGTGTTCTGCAACGGAGGCTGCAACCACGTGAGTTCGGTGTCGAGTTGCGGGCTGGCCCAGAACGTGGCATGCAACGTGGCGATCGTGTCCAGCAGGCCGGCGACCTCGTCGATCGTGGTCGGTTGCGTGACGATGCCCAGTCGCGCGCCCGGCCGCTCGCCGAGGTCTTCCATCCGGATCGTGAAGTGCAGATCGTCTGCGCCGGTCTCGATCGCGTACACGGCGGGCCGTTCGATGTCGACACCGTCGAGCACATCGCGGTAGATGCCGACCTCGGTGGAGTACATCTCGCCCGGGAAGTTGAAGGCCGCGAGGTTGCGCTTCAGAAACATCGTTGGTGGCAGTCCCGCATCCTTGCCGGGCGCGTACTGGAGCGCGAGGCGCAACCGACTGGCCGACCCTTCATGCTCCGTCAGCACCTGCACCGCGGCCACCTCCACGTCGGGGTGACGAACGCGCAGTTGGCGGGTGAGCGTGTGGGCGTCGACCGTGCGGTCCTCGGCGTCAGACATCAGTGGTGCTCCATCGTGCTGGGAAGGTCATTCGAACGGCTCGTCGTCCCACCACGGCACGAATGTCGGCAGGTCGTGCGTTGTCAGCGGGAAGTTCGCCTGCCGCTTCTCTTTGAACGCGGCGACACCTTCCTTCGCATCGGCCATGCCGCCGAGCGCGAGCAGTGCCTTGGAC
This sequence comes from uncultured Acidimicrobiaceae bacterium, assembly GCA_903919215.1. Lineage (GTDB taxonomy): Bacteria > Actinomycetota > Acidimicrobiia > Acidimicrobiales > Ilumatobacteraceae > UBA668. The sequence goes on along the minus strand of CAIXHI010000243.1, from coordinate 4,955 downwards.
TCGAGCCGGTTGGCGGAGATCGGGTGCGGCGAGCCGAGTTGGCGCCACATCATCTGCCGGGTCAGCGCGACGGACACCGCCGAGGTGTTGGTCGCGATCTCGCGGGCCACCTCCAGCGCGCGGGTCAACACCTGATCGGCGGGCACGAGTTCGTGCACGAGACCCTCGGCGAGTGCTTCCGTTGCCGGGAAGATGCGCCCCGTCATGGTCCATTCCATCGCCCGGGCGATACCGACGATGCGCGGCAGGAACCATGTGGCGCACGACTCAGGGAGGATGCCTCGGCGCACGAACGGCAGCCCGAAGCGCGCCGTGTCGGCGGCGATGCGGATGTCCATCGGCAGAATCATCGAGACACCGATGCCGACAGCCGTGCCGTTGATGGCAGCGATCACCGGCTTGTTCGAATCGAAGATCCGCAGGGCGAGCTCGCCGCCCACGTCACGTGTGCCTCCACGCAACGGCTTGAAGTCGGTGCGGTCGGCGGCATACCCCGATGACGACGACAGGTCGGTGCCGGCGGAGAAGAACTCGCCTGCGCCGGTGACGATGATGACCCGGACCGCGTCGTCGACGTCGGCGTCGGCGAACGCGGCGAGCAACTCATCGAGCACCCCGTACGTCACCGTGTTACGTGCTGCAGGCCGATCGATGGTGATCACGCGCACGGCGTCGATCGTCTCGATGCGCACCTCTGAAGGCATGGCGTCACTCATCTGTTCCCCTCTTCGTGCTGATCCGGCGGATGATCCGGCGATGCCCGTCCTCGTCGCTGTACTCGGTGGCCGTCGCGCAGTGCATCACGGCCAGGTTGTCCCAGATCAGCACCGTGCCAACCTCGGCCGTCGCCGTCTGCCGGAACTGGTGTTGCAGTGCGTGGCGCTTCAGCCCGACCAGCAACTCGATCGCAGCATGCTGCTCCATCCCCTCGATCCCGACCGGCGTGCCCGAGATCCCGTACAGCGCGAGGCGGCCGGTTCGCGGGTGGCGCACCACCAGCGGGTGCGTCACGGTGGGCACGGGCTCGTCGCGGGTAGCCGCGCCGCGGCGCTCCTCAGCGAACATCAGCTCGGGCGAGCAACCCCTCCTGTCGTGCACCACGCGCAACGTGCAGAGGTGTTCCTGCTGCGCGACCGGCAGTGCGTCGTACGCGGCGGTGAGGTCGGCGAACATCGTCTCGTTGCGGCCATCCGGCGCTTCGACAGCGGACAGCATCGTCACGGCCGCGGGCACGGCCTCGTAGCTGCTGTCCTGGTGCCAGTGCATCGCGCCGTCGCGCAGACGCTCGGGCGTGGATACGGCGTTGGAGATGCGGATGACCTCCGGGTACGCGGTGTCGCGATCGCGCGGGTTGAAGAACTCGATTGGGTCGCCCCACAGCCGTCCGAAGCGCGCATAGGCCGCGTCGGACGGCCGCTGATCCGCGATGGTTACCACGCGGTGTACCGCGAGCGCCTGGACCACGAGCGCGGCGATGTCGGGGGCCAGCCCGACCTCCAGATCGACACCCGTGACCGTGGCGCCGAGCGGACCGTCCCACGCGACGATGGTGGGTCGCGCCATCAGACCTCGATCCCGAATCGCTGCAACCCGTAGCACTCGATCGCGTTACCGCGCAGGAACTGCCACGTCTCGTGCTCGCTCAGACCCGCCGTGGCGATGATCGACTCGGCGACGCCCTTCGTGCGCGGCCATGTGGAATCACCGTGCGGGTAGTCCACCTCGAACATGATCTGGCTCATCCCGATGTGATGACGCAACTGCAGTCCGATGTGGTCGTCGAACACCGCCCCGTACACACGACCCGCCATGTAACTACTGGGGGTTCGCGGGAGGACGTCGATGTTCCCGTACTTCGGCCGGTCGCGCCACACCGCGTCGAGCTTCTCCAGGAGGAATGGCATCCATCCGACCTGGCCCTCGCTGAGCGCGATCTTCATACGCCCGAAGCGCTCGAGCACACCGCACGTGAGCCAGTCGCAGAGTGCGTGCGCGCTGCCCTGGTACGTCAGCGCAAGCGTCACCGCGCGAGGTGCATCGAGCGATGTGAGCGGGAACGTGGAGGATGACCCGATGTGCATGTTGACGACGGTGTCGGTGTCCTCGCATGCAGCGAAGAACGGGTCCCAGTGGTCGGTGAAGATGCTGGGCAGGCGCAACTTCGCCGGGTTCTCGCAGAATGCCACGGCGAACGAACCCTTGGCCGCGCAACGCCGCACTTCGGCGGCGGCCAGCTGCGGGTCCCACAGCGGGATGAGCGTGAGCGGGATGAGGCGGCCGCGGCCAGCACCGCCGCCCCACTCGTCGATCATCCAGTCGTTGTAGGCCTGCACACATGCCAGGCCCAACTCCTTGTCCGGAGTCTCGTTGAACGTCTGCCCGCAGAACCGCGGGAACGTCGGGAAGTTCAGCGAGGCCTCGGTGTGGTTGGCGTCCATGTCGGCCAGGCGTGCGGCCTGCTCGTAACAGCCCGGTCGCATCATGTCGTAGGTGAGCGGTGCGTAGTGCTCGCCGATCAGTTCCTGGTCCATGCCCGCTGCGGCGAAGCCGGGGATGATCGCCATCTCGTAGTTGCCGAACTTCCAGATGTCGGCCCACTCACCGTCGTCGGCGGGTGTCCAGTCGCCGCGCGCACCTGCGCCGAAACGGCCCTTGATCCGCTCGACTCGCGGTGCGGCGGCCCGGAAGCGCTCGGGCAGCATGCGCTGCCAGAGGTCGGGCGGCTCGACCACATGGTCGTCGACGGAAATGATCTGCGGAAGCTCCATGGCATCCTCCCCGACGAGACTCTAACTTGCAGAATCCGTTCATGCATTAACCTGATTTGCTGGAGGGACATATGAACTTGATCATCAGAGGTGGCCAGGTCATCGATGGCACCGGCGCACCGGCGTTCACCGCCGACGTGCGGGTCACCGCGGGCCGCATCAGCGAAGTCGGCCCCGCGCTACGCCCCGACGGTGAGACCGAGATCGACGCGGCAGGTGCGTACGTCGCCCCCGGCTTCATCGACGTGCACACCCACTTCGACGCCTCGCTGTTCTGGGATCAGGCCTGCGATCCGATGCCCCAGCACGGCGTCACGTCGGTGCTCTACGGCAACTGCGGCATGTCGCTCGCCCCCTGCCTGCCGCCGGCGCGCCAGGAGTTGGCGGAACTGCTCTGCTACATCGAGGACATGCCGACGGCGACCGTCAGCGCGGCCGTGCCCTGGACCTGGCAGCGCTACCCCGAGTACCAGGACGTGATGGCTGCCCAGCACTACGGCGTCAACGTGGCCGGTCTGGTCGGCCACACTCCGTTGCGCATGTTCGTCATGGGCGACGAGGCGTGGGAGCGTCCGGCCACCGACGCCGAGCGCGTGCAACTACGCGCGTTGGCCGACGAGTGTCTGGCCGCCGGCGCGTTCGGCATCTCCACCTCCGTCGGGTTCGACACCGATCGCGCAGGGCGGCCGGTACCCAGTCGCGTGGCCGCCGACGACGAGATGAACGACCTGGTCGAGTTGTTGGGCGCGCGTGGCGGGTTCCTGCAGTTCATTGCCGAGCCAGCGCCCAAGCGCACACCCGCGAGCGTGAAGCGGTTGGCTGAGATGTGCGGTCGTCACGGTGTGGTCAGCACCTGGATCAACGTGATGCACGACGAGCACCTGCCCGACCACGCAAGCGGACTGATGGAGATGACCGCCCAGCTACAGGCCGAGGGTTCACCGTGCTACGCGCAGATCAGCCCCCGTCCGCTCGATATCCAGGTGAACTGGTTCGGCGGGATGTCGTTCTTCACGTTGCCCGAGACGTGGCACCGGATGGTGCAGGCCCCGACCGCCGAGGAGAAGACCCGCCTGCTCACCGACGCGGCATGGCGGCAGGCCGCACGCGCCGAGTGGGATCGCGTGCCGTTCAGCATGATCCGCCATCACATGCCGCAGAACATCATCCTGCGCGGCGTCACCCGGACCGAGCACGAGCAGTGGATCAACACGTCATTGGCCGACCTCATCGCGGCCAAGGGCGGTCACCCCAGCGACGTGCTGGCCGAGTGGGTGCTGGCCAACGACCTGCGCCCGGCCGTGGTCGGCACCAGCATCGCCAACAGCGACCCGGACGGTGTGGCCGAACTGCTGCGCCACCCAGCAGGGGTGATCGCCAACAGCGACGCGGGAGCACACTTGCAGATGTTCTGCGCCGCTGGCGACACGACACTGCTGCTCGCCCGGCACGCCCGCGATCGCCACGACCTCACCGTCGAGCAGGCCGTGCACCGCATGACCGGTCACCTCGCTGGTTTGTTCGGCTTCGAGGGGCGCGGCGTGATTGCCGAGGGCGCGATCGCCGACCTCACCGTGTTCGCGCTCGATGAGCTGACCTGGCAGCCCGAGGTGTTCGTCAACGACATGCCCCTCGATGCACGGCGTCTGCGTCGACCACCGGGCGGCTACCGCGCCACCATCGTCGCCGGCGTGCCCAGCCAACTCGGCGGCACACTCACCGAACAGCGCCCCGGGCGCTTGCTGCGCAGGAACGGTCATGGCCGCTGATCGCTTCCCGGTCGAGGCAGGTCACGTGATGATGTTCGCCCGCGCGATCGGCGATCCGAACCCCGCCTACGTGGAACCCGACGAGGACGGCGTGATCCTGGCGCCGCCGACGTTCATACAAGCCGCGGCACAGTTCGACCCCGACAACTGGTTGCGCCCGACGATCGGGCAACCGTGGTTCGGTTCCGGCCGCGAGGCCACGGGAGTGCCACCCGTGCCAGGTGAACGCAGCGGCGGCGGGTTGCACGCTGAACAGCACTACGAGTACCACCGACCCGTCCGCGTGGGCGACGTACTGCGCGCCGAGGCGCGGCCCGGAGGCGAGTGGGTGAAACAAGGTCGCAAGGGCGGCATGCTGGCGTTCAGCGAGACGATCACCGAATACCGCACACTCGCCGGCGAACTCGTCGTGACCGCC
>CAIXHI010000242.1 GCA_903919215.1 uncultured Acidimicrobiaceae bacterium | reverse complement strand
GGCGGCGAGCGCGTCGCAACGCAGCAACACCTTGCCCGACGGTGTGGCGAACCCTCCCTCCGCGAACGGTCGCCCGTCCTCGGGGTACGGCACCCGTTGGAAGCCATCGGTGCGCAGGCGATCGATGTCGATGGTGGGGAGCGAGTCGCGCAGCACGGCGAGGTCGTCGTCGAACAGGGCTGGCTCGGTGTAGCCCATCGCTGCGGCCAGTCGGCGATGCAGTTCGCTGTTGCTGACCGCCTCGCCGAGCGGGGCGATCGCCGCTTCGTTCCATCCCAGGTACAGGTGGCCCCACGAGGTGACGATGTCGGTGGCCTCGATGTGCGTGGTGGCCGGTAGCACGATGTCGGCGTAGCGAGCGGTGTCGGTGAGGAACTGCTCGTGCACCACGGTGAACAGGTCGTCGCGCAGCAACCCCTCGCGCACGAGTTCGGTGTTGGGCACTGACACCATCGGGTTCACGGATGCGAGGAACACCGCGCGGACAGGGTGCTCGCTGTCGGTGAGTGTGCGGCCCAGGTGCGGCATCCATATCGTGCGCGTGTTGCGACCGGCCAGTAGGTCGGGCCGCGTGAGCGCCGCGTGGTCGAGCACGGCGTTGCTCCAGGTGCCGACACTGCGCGACATGCCACCACCCTGATCGCGCCATGCGCCGACGAGCGCCGGCAGGCAGGCGAGTGTGCGGAAGAACATCGCGCCGTGTTCGTGGTGCTCGGCGCCGATGAGCGTGCGCAGCACCGCGGGACGGATGGTGCCGTACAGCGTGGCCAATCGCTCGATGTCGTCAACGGCCAGACCGGTGACGGCTGCCGCGCGCTCGGGTGTCCACTCAGCGACGTGCGCCTCGAGGTCGTCGTAACCCTCGGCGTGGGCGTCGATCCATTCACGGTCGGTGAGACCGTCGCGGATCAGCACGTGCATCATGGCCAGCATCAACGCGACGTCGGTGCCGGGCAGTGGTTGCAGGAACCAGTCGGCCGAGTCGGCGGTGATGGTGCGCAGCGGATCGATGACGACGACCTGGGCGCCATCGGCGCGGGCCTGCTCGATGAATGGCCACAGGTGACGGTTGGTGAGCCGAGTATTGGTGCCCCACAGGATGATCAGCTTGCTGTGCACCACGTCGCTGGGGTCGATGCCCTTCCCCGAGCCGTTGGTGGTGGTGGCACCCGCCCCGGCGACGGCACCGCACAGCGCGCCGAGCACACGGGTGGCACCCATGTGGTGCCAGAAACGCTCGCCGAACATGATCGACAACAGACCCTGGTTGCCGGCGCTGATGTACGGCAACACGGCACCCGGACCGTCGATGTCGATGACGGCGTGCCAACGGCTGGCGATCTCGGCGAGCGCGTCGTCCCACGAGATACGTTCGAAGCGGCCCTCGCCCTTGGCCCCGACGCGGCGCATTGGGTACAGCACCCGCTCAGGGCTGTACACACGGTCGAGCAGTTTGTTCACCTTCGGGCACAACTCGCCCTTGCTGTACGGATGCGCCGGGTTACCGCGCAGTTGCACGGCAACGGAATCCTCCACCGTGACCTGCCAGCCACAGCTGTCGGGACAGTCGTGGTGACAGGTGCCGTGCACGACGGTGGGCGCGTTCATGCCGCGATGTTAGGGGTGAACGCGCCGTGGTTCTCGGCGAGTATCGGCAGCGTCAGTGGAAGACGCGTCCGAGGGTCTCGCCTGTGAGGGCGATCGCATCGAGGTCGGTGGGGTCGATGAGGCTGGTGACCATGCCATCGAGGCCGGCGTCCTTGAACGCCTGCAACTGCTCGCCGACGCTGTCGACATCGCCGACGATGAACATGTTGCGCAAGCGATCCTGGAACTCGACGGGCATCGCATCGATGTCGCCGAAGCGCTTCTTCAGCGTGGCCTGCGCGTCTTCCATCGTGCGGCCGACGACGATGCTGCCCAAGCGTGTGCGGCAGATGTCGGTGCGCGTACGGCCGAGACGGTCGCAGTGCTCGTCGAGCACGCCCATCAGGTGGCGCACCACGCCCGCATCGCCGAACACGTTGCACGCGTCGCCGTACTGAGCCACCATCCGCAGCGTCTTCTTCGGGCCGCTACCACCGATGAGGATCGGCGGGCCGCCGGCCTGCACGGGTGCGGGCTGGTTGAACGCGTCGGTGACCTTGAACCACTTACCGTCGAACGTGGTGGTGTGGTTCACGAACATGCTCTTCGCGATCTGCAGACCCTCTTCGAGCTTCTCGAAGCGGTCGGTGAACGTGCCGAACTCGAAGTTGTAGTCGTTGTGTTCCTGCTCGAACCAGCCGGCGCCGATACCCCAGATGGCACGTCCCTTGGAGATCACGTCGAGACACGTGACCGTCTTCGCGAGGAACGCCGGGTTGCGGTAGGTCATACCGCCGACCATGCAGCCCAGGCGCACCTTCTCGGTGCGGGCAGCGATGGCGGTGAGCAACGAGTACGCCTCGAACATGTTCTGGTCCGGGTTGCCCAACATCGGCAGTTGGTAGAAGTGGTCCATCACGAACACGCTGTCGAAGCCACTGGCCTCGGCCGTGACAGCAGCAGTGCTGACGACGTCGAACAGACCCTCGGCGCCGACGCCAGGGAAGGTGAATGAGGGGATCTGCAGGCCGACGCGAATGTTGGGGTTCGTCATGGGAGACGACGCTACGTCAGAACGATGGGCATGCGGTGAGCGCTACGGTGAGAGAGGAACTGCACCCCAGGAAGAACGGAGCCGAAATGACGAAGGCAGCTATCGACGCGCTGACCGCCGAGCACTCGCATGCGCTGGAGTTGTTCGACTCGCTGACCGCCGAGGAGTGGGCCCTGCCCAGCGGGTGCGCTGGTTGGAGCGTGCAGGACGTGGCGCAGCACATGGCCAGCACGTTCCACATGATCGCCGACGCGGCCTCGATCGAGACCGGCAGCAGTGGCGTCTCCGAGGCGAATGCCGAGGTGCCCGTGCAGGCGCGGCGCAACTGGACCACCGAGCAGGTGAAGGCCGAGTACCGCGAATGGGCCGACAAGGGCATCGCCACGTTGACGGCGATGCAGGAACCGCCACTGGCCGAGATGGTGGTGCCGCTGAACGATCTGGGCAGCCACCCACTGCACTTGCTGATGAACGCGATCGTGTTCGACCACTACTGCCACCTGCGCCACGACATCGGCGCGGCCATCCGCCGCGCTGCCGACCTACCGCACGACCCACTGGCGCTGGAGGTGGCCATCGAGTGGATGATGGCCGGTGCGCCGCAGATGTGTGCCGAGGCACTTGCACCGTGCCGCGTGGGCGTGAACTTCGTGTTCACCGACCTGCAGCACATCTCCTACCGGTTGGTGCGGGCACCTGGTGACGGGCCGTGGGAAGTGCACCAAGGAACCGACGGCCATCATCCGGTGGCGGTCACCTCGGCGCACGAGTTCATCGGTTGGGCCACCAAGCGCGCCGACTGGCGTGCGCACACGCAGCTCACCGACGAAGCCGCGGCAGCAACGCTCGACGCGCTGAACATCATCTGAGTCCGTCATGATCGACGTACCCGAGACCCAGACCCTCACCTGCCCGCGCTGCGGTGCGGGGGTCACTGAGCGCTTCTACGGCCCGTGCACTGGGTGTCGCATCGAACTACGGGTGAAGTACCTCAGCGAGGGTCGTGTGGTGGAGGTTGCCGAGTACGTGCCGAAGATGAACGTCACGCCCAACGCCGTCGCGCTCAAGGATGACTGAGGCACGCAGCACGTGACCGCGCCGATGTTGCTCGCCGGTGGTTACCGCAACGAGGTGTGGAAGGTTCGCGCCGGGCAGCGCTGGTTGGTGGAGAAGCGTTACGCGGAAGACCCGGGTGACCCCAACCCGATGTACCCCAACCTGCCCGACAGTGAGGCGGCGGTTCTGGTGCACTTGGCGAGCACTGGCAGCGCGCCGCAGTTCGTGTCGTACACCCCGCCCGGCGCTGGCCATGGGGCGCAACTGGTGTACGAGTACGTGCCCGGCACGATGTGGCGCCGAGGTGTGGCGGACGTGGCCCGCGTGTTGCATGAAGTGCACCACGGCCCAACTCCGCAGGGAGTCCGCACGTTGCACGGATGCGCCGCCGAGGCGCGCCGTCACGGCGACGAGATGGTGGCCGGAGTTCCGGCGTCGGTGGCTGTCCCACTGGTGGCCGTGCGACCAGTGGCGGCGTCCGAGCAGCCACCGCGCCGGCGTTCGCTCGTGCACACCGACTGCGGGCCCGGCAACCTGCTGCGCTCCCGACACGGACTGGTGCTGATCGATTGGCAATGCCCCGGCGTCGGTGACGCCACCGAGGATGTGACCTGCTTCCTGTCGCCAGCGATGATGATCCTCTACGGTCGTCCGCCACACACCCGCGACGCGACGGACGCGTTCCTGCAGGCCTACGCGAGCCGAGCGATCGTGGCCCGTTACCTGCGCGACGGTGGGTGCTGGCACTACCGCATCGCTGCGTACTGCCTGTGGCGCGCGCACCGATTGGCGGAGTCGCAGCCGACACTCGCGGCGCTCTACCGCCGTGCACTGGCCGCGGAAATCCAGCTGTTGAGCAAGTGGGGCCGTCGTTGAAACAGATCTCGTTGCACGTGCACAGCTACTCGTTGCGCTATCATCTGCGCCTCCGCGCCACCACCGGGTACGACGTGTTCGCGTTCCTCGCCGACATGGCTGGGCGGGGGTTCACCGGGGTGAACGTGTCGGCCAACGGCGAGGGCTTTCGCGATCTGTGCGGCACATCGCCTGACCATTTCCGCAACGTACGTGCCGCAGTCCGCGACCACGGCCTGCGTCTGGAGTTGGACACCTCCGACACCCGTACCGAGAACATGACCCGGATGCTGCACGTGGCGGCCGAGTGCGGTGCGGACACGTTGCGTACGTACACGAAGTACCGAGCGCCGCTGGCCGATGTGATCGAGTGGACGATCCGCGACCTGCGCGCGATCGCCCCGTTGGCGCAACAACTGGGTGTCAGCGTCGTGCTGGAAAACCACGAGGACTTCACCGGGCCGGTGCTCGCTCGGATTCTGGGAGCGGTGGATCACCCGTGGGTGCGCGCGCTGTACGACTACGGCAATAGTCAGATGGTGGGCGAAGACCCACTGGACGCGCTCGCGGCGATGGCCCCGTTCATCACTCGCGTCCACGCCAAGGATCATGTGCTGCTCCACGGACCCGATGGGCCCGTGGTGCAAGGTGTGCCGTTCGGCAGTGGCCGCCTGCCATTGGGCGAGACCACCGACCGCCTCTACGCGGCCGGCGTTCGCCGTTTCTGCTACGAGAATGTGTGGAGCTACACGGCCCCGGTGCAGTGCCCGCTTGACGAGTTGCCGCACACGCCGTGCTTCGAGTTCGACGACCCGCAGCGATACCTCGTGGGTGACACGTTGGCACCTGATGTGGCCGTGCGTGATGAGCGCGTGGCCTTCGACACCGGCCTGGATGCGTTGCACAGACTGCTCGCCAACGGGGGGTACGAGGTCGTGGCCGAGCCGATATCCTGACCGCCGCTACGGGGACGTAGCTCAGTTGGCAGAGCGCTACCTTTGCAAGGTAGATGTCAGGGGTTCGATTCCCCTCGTCTCCACGTTGTGTGAACGGTCAGGTCGTGTGACCTGGCCGTTCGTGCTTTTCCTGTGACGTTGTCGTTTTCCTGGCTTCTCGTCCTACATCACACACGGGGTCCCGTGTCCGACGTGTGACACGAACCGGATGGGTCGCCGCAATCTGATCGCGCGTCAGGCGGCGTGGTTCAACGCCACCGCCAGCGCCTCGGCCTGTTCCTGTGTGTAGCCACCGGCGATCTGCAGGCTGCCGGCGAACTCGGCGGTCTGCACCGACGCCCGCATCACCACGTTGCTGTCGACCACGAGCGCCATCTGCCCACTGGCGCAACCGGGCACCCGTTGGTAGCACTTGGCAGTCACCACGTTCAGTAGGTCGGCACCGGTTGGGCCGGGACGAATGCCCACGGTCACCACCCACTCGGGGTCGGCCAGCGTGGCCTTCGCGTCACCGGCGAACACCGCGCCGGTCGCCCCTGTTGGACCCAACTGACACGACTCACCATCGATCGTGATCACCACCATCGATGCGGGGTCGGCGGCATTGCCGACTGGCGGAAGGGTCGTGCCCGGCTCCGTCGGCGAGCAGGTGATCACTGGGCGCAAGGTCACCGAGAACACATCGTTGCTCGGCACGGTCCCCGTGTCGCCGTCGAGCGACCGATCACCGCAGGCCGAGGCGCCGAGCGCCACGGCACTTATGAGGATCAGTGCCGCCAGTTCCCGCCGTCGTGTCACCCGGTCAGCTTTACACGCTGGGCGAAGCGACGGCCATCGCAATTGCGATCGCGTGACCGAGGTTCAGTGAGTCGACACCGTGGTGCATCGGGATGCGCACCCGATGCCGGCAGTGACGGAGTGTCGCATCGGTGAGTCCGGGGCCTTCGGCACCGGCCACCAACGCCAGTTTCTGGGGCCGGGGCATGGTGAACAAGTTGGTGGCGCTCGGTGAAGGGGTGAGGGCCCAGGTCTCGAACCCGCACTCGTGGAGCAGGTCGAGTGGTGCCGGCCAGGTGCGTGCGCGCACAACGGGCAGGCGGAAGATCTCGCCCATCGACACGCGCACGGAGCGCCGTGAGAACGGGTCGGCACACGTCGGGGCGAGCACGATCGCATCGAACCCCAGGCCGCGCGCCGAGCGGATGACGGCCCCGAGGTTCTCCAGGTCGTTCGAACCTTCGATCACCAGCAGGCGCTGGGCGCCGTCCAGCAACTCGGCGAGCTCGGGTGGCGGACGCCGCGCCACTGAGGCGAGCACGCCACGGTGCAGGTCGAAGCCCACGATCTGCTCCACCAACGCCTGGTCGGCGACGTACACCGGGGCGTCGACGGTGGCGAGCTGGTCGTACAGTTTGTCGTACCCCTTCGGGGTGAGCAGGAACGACCGGACCTGGAACGGCGACTGCAGGAGCCGGGTGACCACCAACTCGGTCTCGGCGATGAAGAATCCCTCTGCCTCGGGCCGGTCGCGAAGGCCCTGGTAATCGGCAACGCGTGGGTCATTGGGAGACTCGATCGCGGTGGGCACAGCGCCGACTCTAGAGCGGCCCGGCCGAAAGGTGTTGCGAACATGTGTTCGCCGCGCGAAGCTGGCGTCATGACACGTACCGCCGCCCCCCACGTCGACGAAGCCGATCTCATCTGGCAGCAGTGCCTGTTCGCGTTCGAAGACCCGATGGTCGATGCCGCGTTCGGCGGACTGGTGCGCACCCACCTCGACGAGACCTCATGGGTCGATGTCGTGCCGGGGTGGCTGCGTGGCGCCGACCTGGTGTTCGCCGAACTCGTCGCCCGCCTCCAGTGGGAACAACGCGAGGTCACCATGTATCAACGTCGGCTGCCCGAGCCGCGGCTCACGGCCTGGTGGTCGCCCAGCAGCGGTGGTCCCGAACCGTTGCCGGTGCTGGACGACGCGCGTATGGCCCTCACCCGGCAGTACGCCCGGCCGTTCGATTCCATCGGCTTCAACCTGTACCGCGATGGCCGCGACTCAGTGGCCTGGCATGCCGACCGCGAGCGTTACGAACACGAAGACCCGGTGGTGGCCATCATCAGCACCGGCACCCCGCGGGTGTTCCACCTGCGGCCCAAATCCGGTGTCGCCGGCGCGTCCCGGTCGTTCCGTCTCGGCCAGGGCGACCTGTTGGTGATGGGCGGCGCGTGCCAGCACGACTATGAGCACGCCGTCCCGAAGTCGGCCGTTGTCGATGGGCCGCGTCTCAGCATCGTGTTCCGCCACCACCTCTCGGGTGGTTGGGTCTCCGACGATGCGCAGACGGTGCGATACTCAGACTGATGCCTGCCTCGCCGTTCCCGGTCACGGACTCCAGTCGCTACAGCTTCGTCCCCGGCTCGCCGCCCGCCCCGACGATCGTCGGCGGCGAGGGTTGCTTCCTGCACACTGCCGACGGGCGGCGCATCCTCGACGGTGCGGCGGGTGCGATCGTCGGCAACATCGGCTGGGGTCGCACCGAGGTCACCGAGGCCGCCGCGGCGGTGATGTCGAATGGGTATGTGGTGCCGCTGTGGCCCACCCCCAGTCGGCTCGCGTTGCACGACGAGTTGGTACAGCACTGGCTCCCCGAGGGGTTCGGCCATGTGTTCTTCACCAGCGGCGGCAGTGAGAGCACCGACTCGTCGCTGCGCCTGGCGCGCGCCTATCAGGTGGGCAAGGGTCGCCCCGACCGCTGGAAGATCATCGGCCGCCACCCCAGCTACCACGGGATGACCATCGGCACGATGGCCGTGGCCAGCCACGATGTTCGCCAGCGCGGGTACGAACCGCTGCTGCTGCCGTTCCCCAAGGTGTCGTGGAACGACCCCGACGACGTGGTGCGGGTGATCGAGCGCGAAGACCCGGCCACCATCGCTGGCTTCATTGTCGAACCGATCACCGGCGCTGCCGGCGCCTGCCTCACCGCCAGCGACGACTATTGGCAGGTGGTCAGCGACATCTGTCGCGAACACGACATTCTGCTCATCGCCGACGAGGTGATGACGGGCTATGGCCGCACAGGTCTCAAGTTCGGCCACCAGCACTTCCCACTCCACCCCGACGTGATCGTCGGCGGCAAGGGTCTTGGCGGCGGCTACGTGCCACTCGGGGCGGTCGCGGCTCGCGATGAAGTCGCCGAGGTGTTGCGCACGAATGGCTTTATGTACTTCACGTTCACCGGCAACGATGCCAGTTGCGCCGCTGGCGCGAAGGTGCTCGAGATCCTGCGTCGTGAACACCTCGTCGAACGCGCCGCCTCCCAGGGGGCGGTGCTCGGCGCTCGCCTACAGGCCGAACTCGGCCAGCACCCGGCCGTCAGCGAGGTGCGCGGGCGTGGCATGTTCTACGGGCTGGAACTGACGTGCAGCAAGGACGCCGTGGTGGCGACCGCCCTCGAGCACGACCTGTG